>NZ_JBHXNW010000041.1:0-47134 GCF_042717365.1 Streptomyces sp. NPDC058534 | reverse complement strand
CTCACACCAGCACTGAGTGAGTTACACAGCCGACTTCCTGTTCACCACCCCCCCCCGCCCCCCCCCCCGCCGCCCCCCCCCCGCCCCCCCCCCCCCCCCCCACGCCCATCTGACCTGGAATTACGCGCGGAAACCCCTTCGGCGGTAGGGGCGCGAATCTCTGGAATTCCGTATTCCACATGTGGGGACACGCTCCTGTCGTCACATCCTTGACTCATCGACCTTGCCGAATGGGTGGCCAGGAGGCGCGGGAGGGGTGATCATGAGGAGACCAGAGCGCACTTCCCATGAGGAGGCACGGGTGGCCGAGACTCTGAAGAAGGGCAGCCGGGTAACCGGCGCCGCGCGCGACAAGCTCGCGGCAGACCTGAAGAAGAAGTACGACGCCGGTGCGAGCATCCGGGCGTTGGCCGAGGAAACCGGCCGCTCGTATGGCTTTGTGCACCGCATGCTCAGCGAGTCGGGCGTCACGCTCCGAGGGCGTGGCGGGGCTACCCGGGGCAAGAAGGCCACACCGGCCTGACATCCCGGCGGCCTCTCGACTCCGAACAGTGAAGGTGGTCACCCGGTCGGTCGTCCGACCGTCCGGGTGGTTACTGTGCAGTCACTTAGCTCTGCCGTCACACGGCTTCCGGGCCGGCGTACGGCGGGGACGACGACCGCACCTTTCGGAGGCGCCCCATGGCTTCGCCCGCCCACGACACCGGTCCCGCACTCGACCGGGACGGCGTGCGGCTCACCGTCGACGACGCGATCGCCACGGTGACGCTGACCAACCCCGCCAAGCGCAACGCGCAGAGCCCCGCTCTGTGGCGGGCGCTCGCCGAGGCCGGCCGGCTGCTGCCCGGTTCCGTCCGGGCCGTGGTGCTGCGGGCCGAGGGCAAGTCCTTCTCGGCCGGTCTCGACCGGCAGGCGTTCACGCCCGAGGGCTTCGACGGCGAACCGTCGTTCATCGACCTCGCGCGGGGCGGCGACGCCGAGCTGGACGAGGCCATCGCCGAGTACCAGGAGGGGTTCACCTGGTGGCGGCGCGGCGACATCCTGTCCGTCGCGGCCGTGCAGGGGCACGCCATCGGGGCGGGCTTCCAGCTGGCCCTCGCCTGTGACCTGCGGGTCGTCGCCGACGACGTGCAGTTCGCCATGCGCGAGACCAGCCTCGGCCTGGTACCGGACCTGACCGGCACGCACCCCCTGGTGTCCCTCGTCGGCTACGCCCGCGCGCTGGAGATCTGCGCGACCGGGCGCTTCGTCATGGCCGAGGAGGCGGTGAACAGCGGGCTGGCCAACCTGGCCGTCCCCGCGGACCAGCTCGACGGCGCCGTGCACGACCTGGTGTCGGCGGTCCTCGCCGCGCCCCGCGACGCGGTCGTCGAGACCAAGGTCCTGCTCCAGGGCGCCCAGAACCGCGACTACGAGACCCAGCGCACCGCCGAGCGGGCCGCCCAGGCACGCCGCTTGCGCGACCTGGCGGGGCTCGGGGAGTAGTCGGGCAGGGCGCGGCGCGCGGTCGGCGGGGTGCCTCAGCCGACCGGCGCCATCACCACCGCCACCGACGGGCGGTCCGGCAGTGGGCCGGGCGTGGCGCGCGGTCGGCGGGGTGCCTCAGCCGACCGCCGTCACCACCACCGCCACCGAGGGGCGGTCCGGCAGCGCCTCGGACACCGCCGCACGGACCCGCCGGGCCACCTCCACGGCCCGGTGGTCCGCGGCCACCGCCAGCTCCAGCCGGACATGGCGACGCGGCAGGGTCCCCTCCCGCGTCGGCGGCTCCGTCACACGGACCGGACGCCCCAGTACGCCGGTCAGCCGGACCACACCCGGCACCCCCAGCGCGGCCCCGGCGACGCGCCCTTCGTCCCCGACCCCGTCATCGGCGGCGGCGTCGTCGTCGGCGTCGGCAGGTCCCGGCTCCGTTCCGGCCTCCGGCTGAGACCCGCGTGGCTCCCCCTCGGGAGCCGCGTCCGCGTCCCGCAGGCCCGTCGCCCGCAGGTCCACATCCGTCACCGCGAGGCCGAGCCCGTCGGCCGCCGCCTCCGTCAGCGCCGCCCGCAGCCGCGCGGCCGTCGCCGGCAGCGGCTCCGCGGTCGCCGCCGCGCCGCCCACCGTCGCCGTGAAGTCGGCCGTCACCCGCAGCGCCCCGGGCGGCAGGGCACCCAGCGGCGGCGGTACGGCCGGCTCCCGCGTGTCCCGCGGGTCCGCGAGCCCGATGCGCAGGCCGCCGGGGCGTACCCCGGCCACGTCCCGGGCCGCCGCCAGCAGCACCTCCCGCGCGGCACGTTCCGCGATCCACGCCCCGTCCTGGGACCCGCCCAGCGGCAGCAGCCTGCCGAGCCCCAACCGCTCCCGCATCGTGCGCGTCCACCGGTCCGCCGTCGTCATTCCTCCACCCTGCCGTATCCGTGGCGCGCCGCGACCCAACCAGAACTACCGTGGTCACAGGGACTACGACCGGAAGGGACGTACGGCCATGACCGACATGGAGAGCCACCGGGCCGGGCAGGACACGACCGATGCCCCCGGTGCGGGCAAGGGCCAGATCCGGCGCGGCGGCGGAGACCCCGGGAGCCGGGGACGAACCACCATCGCCGACGGCGTCGTGGAGAAGATCACCGGAATGGCGGCACGCGACGTCGCCGGTGTGCACGCCATGGGCAGCGGCATGTCGCGGACCTTCGGCGCCGTACGCGACCGGGTGCCCGGCGGGACCAAGTCCGGCGTGACACGCGGAGTGAAGGCCGAGGTCGGGGAGAAGCAGACCGCCCTCGACCTGGAGATCGTCGTCGAGTACGGCGTGTCGATCTCGGACGTGGCCCGGGACGTGCGGGAGAACGTGGTGGCCGCGGTGGAGCGGATGACCGGTCTCGAGGTCGTCGAGGTCAACATCGCGGTCAGCGATGTGAAGCTGCCCGACGAGGAGGACGAGGAACCGGAGCCCCGGATCAAGTGACGTGGAGGATGAGGCAGCGGTGAACGAGGGGAGCGCACCATGAGCATGGCGGTGGTCGGCCTGATCGCCGGCATGGCGCTGGGGTTCGCCGGGTACTTCGGCGGATTCGGCGCCTTCCTGCTGGTGGCGGCCCTGGGGGTGGTCGGGTTCGTCGTCGGCCGCTTCCTGGAGGGCGACATGGACCTCGGTGCCTTCTTCCGCTCCCGCGACGACCGACGGCGGTGACAGGCGTGAGCGGTGGGGCCGGTGAGGTCCTGGAACCCCTGGCGGTCGTCGCGCCGGGCGAGCGCGGTGCTACGCGGATCGCCGACCGGGTGGTCGCCAAGGTCGCCGCCCAGGCGGCCCGCGAGGCGGTCGGCCCGCTCCATCCGGACGCCGCGCGCCCGCACGCAAGCGTGGCCGTCCACCACGACATCGCCCACGTCCGGGTCCACCTCGAACTCGACTACCCGTGCGACATCGGCGCCCACTGCGGTCAGGTGCGTCACCAAGTCGTGCGGCGGGTAGAGACGTTGGTGGGCATGGCGGTCCCGGAGGTCGCCGTCCAGGTGGAACGGCTGCACCTGGCGCGGGAGTACGACGCGAGACGGGGGAGGACGCGATGAGCGAACCCCGGGGCTCCGAGGCTGCCGAGGGCAGCACCCGGCGTCTGCCGGTCGTGGAACCCGGCCCGGAGCAGCCCGGTCCGCCCGCCATGGAGAAGCACGTCCCCGACGCGCCGGAGAGCGGAACGGCCCACCGCTTCTGGTCCGCGCGCCGCGTACCCGCCGGCATCGTCGCCCTCCTGCTCCTGCTCCTCGCGGGGGCCTTCCTCTACGACGTCGTCGCCGTCCGCACCGGCCGAGACGCCCTCGGCTGGCGCCGCGACCTGGCCCGGCAGCTCGCCGACCGCCCCCTCGACGACACGTGGGTGCTGGTCGGCGCGGGAGTCACCGCGGCCCTCGGGCTCTGGCTCCTGCTGCTGGCACTCACCCCCGGCCTGCGCAGGGTGCTGCCGATGCGGCGAACCCACCCGGACGTACGCGCCGGGCTGCACCGGGACGCGGCCGCCTCGGTGCTGCGCGACCGGGCCATGGAGGTCGCCGGGGTGCAGTCGGCCCGGGTGCGGATGCGCCGCCGCAAGGCACGCGTGAGCGCACTGTCGCACTTCCGTGAACTGGACGACGTACGGGCCGAGCTGGACGGCGCGCTCGACGACGCGGTGCGCGGGCTGGGCCTGGCCCGGCCGCCGGCCGTGTCCCTGCGGGTGGCGCGTCCCGGCCGGAAGGGGTGAGGGCGGTGCTCAGGACCGTCGACCGTGTGCTGACCGGTTTCGTGGGCCTGGTCCTGCTCGCCGTCGGCGGCGCCGTGCTCGCCGTCGGGTTCGACGTCCCCGCGCCCTCCTGGTGGGTCCACCAGGGGCCGCAGGACGTGCTGCTCACCACCGCCGAGCGGACCCGGTGGCGGGACGCCGGCTGGTGGTGGCCGGTCGTCATCGCCGCGCTCGCCGTGCTGTTGCTGCTCGCCCTGTGGTGGCTGGTCGCGGTGGTGCGCCGCCGCCGGCTCACCGAGGTCCTCGTCGACACCGGGGACGGCGAGGCCGCGACGCTGCGCGGCCGGGCGCTGGAGGGCGTCCTCGCCGAGGAGGCGGACCGGGTGGACGGGGTCGAGCGGGCCAGGGTCCGGCTCACCGGACGCCGCGAAGCCCCGACGACCCGCGTCCGGCTGCTGCTGGCCCCCCACGTCGATCCCGGCACCGCCCTGGACGACCTCACTGCCCGGGCCCTGATCCACGCCCGCGCCTCGGCCGGCCTCCCGTCCCTCCCGGCGGAGGTCCAGCTCCGCGGCGTCAAGCACCACGCCGAACGCGTCGGCTGACCGACGCGTCCGGCGTGCCGGCCCGGTCCGAACGACAGAACCTAGAACCCGTGCCGTACCCCGCCGTCCACCGGCAGCATCACGCCGGTGAGGTACGACGCCGCCGGGGACAGCAGGAACGCCGCCGTGCGGCCGAACTCCTCCGGGGTGCCGTAGCGGCGCAGGGGGATGCGGGACTCGGCGGCCGCCCTGGTCGCCTCCGGGTCGGCGGACAGCCCGTCCAGCTCGCGCACGCGGTCGGTGTCGACGCGTCCCGGCAGCAGGCCGACGACGCGGATGCCGCGCGGGCCCAGCTCGTCGGCGAGGGACTTGGCGAAGCCGGCCAGCCCCGGCCGCAGGCCGTTGGAGATGGTCAGGCCCGGGATCGGCTCGTACACCGAGCCCGACAGCACGAACCCGACCACCCCGCCCTCCTCCAGTTCGGCCGCCGCACCCCGGGCCAGCCGCACCGCGCCGAGGAACACCGACTCGAACGCCGCCTGCCACTGGTCGTCCGTGTTGTCGGCGACGAACCCGGGCGGCGGCCCGCCCACGCTGATCAGTACGCCGTCGAAGCGGCCGAAGCGCTCACGCGCGGTCGCGATCAGCCGCTCGGCCGCCTGCGGGTCCGCGTTGTCCACGGCCACGCCCACCACGTCCGGGCCCAGCGCGGCCGCGGCCTGGGCGACGCTCTGCTCGTCCCGCCCGGTGACGACCACCTTCGCCCCGTCGGCGACCAGTTCGCGCGCGGCGGCGTTGCCCAGGCCCCGGGTGGCTCCCGTGACGACGTACACCCGGTCCTTCAGTCCAAGATCCATGGTCCTATCCTGCCCCCTCCTCCCCGAACAGGGCGAGGGCGGTGTTCACCAGACCGACGTGACTGAACGCCTGCGGGAAGTTGCCGAGCTGACGTCCGGCCACCGGGTCGTACTCCTCGGCCAGCAGCCCGACGTCGTTGGTGAGCGCCACCAGCCGCTCGAACAGCTCCCGGGCCTCCTTCGTCCGGCCGGTCGCGTGCAGCGCGTCCGCGTACCAGAACGAGCAGACGAGGAACGTGCCCTCGCCGCCGGGCAGGCCGTCGACGGGCTCCCCCTCTGTGCTGTAGCGGCGCACCAGGCCGTCCCGGGTCAGCTCCGCGCCGATCGCGTCGACCGTGCCGACGACGCGCGGATCGTCCGCCGGCAGGAAACCCACGTGCGGGATCAGCAGCAGCGAGGCGTCCAGCTCCCGCGAGCCGTAGGACTGGGTGAAGGTGTTCCGCTCCGGGTCGTACCCCTTCTCGCACACCTCGCGGTGCACCTCCTCGCGCAGCGCGCGCCAGCCCTCCAGGTCACCCCCGCCCAGCTCGGGGTGGGCCTCCAGCGTGCGCACCGCGCGGTCCAGGGCCACCCACGCCATCACCTTCGAGTGCACGAACTGCCGGCGCCCGCCGCGCACCTCCCAGAGCCCCTCGTCGGGCTCCCGCCACGCCGTGGCCAGGTAGTCCATCAGGGCGCACTGCAGCTCCCACATCTGCGGCCGCGGCCGCATGCCCGCCTCCCGGGCCAGCGACAGGGAGTCCATGACCTCGCCGTACACGTCCAGCTGGAGCTGGTTGACCGCGTCGTTGCCGATGCGTACGGGGGTGGCGTCGGCGAAGCCGGACAGCCACGGCAGCTCGAACTCCGGCAGCCGCCGCTCGCCCGCGAGGCCGTACATGATCTGGAGGTCCGACGGGCTGCCCGCGACCGCGCGCAGCAGCCAGTCGCGCCATGCCTCGGCCTCCTCCAGGTACCCGGCCGACAGCAGGGCGCCCAGGGTGAGCGTGGAGTCGCGCAGCCAGCAGAAGCGGTAGTCCCAGTTGCGCACGCCGCCCGGCTCCTCGGGCAGCGAGGTGGTGGGGGCGGCCACGATGCCGCCGGTGGGCTGGTAGGTGAGCGCCTTCAGCGTGATCAGGGAACGGACCACGGCGTCCCGGTGCGGACCGTCGTAGCGGCACCGCGCGGCCCACTCCCGCCAGTCCTCGACGCTGTGCTCCAGCGCCACGAACGGGTCGATCAGCGGCGGGCGCGGCTCGTGCGAGGGGTGCCAGGTCAGGACGAACGCGACCTTCTCGCCCGCGGCGACCGTGAACTCCGAGTGCGTCCCGAAGTCCTCGCCCCAGCTGCGCACCTCGGGCTCGCTGCGCAGCCACGCCGAGTCCGGCCCGGCGACGGCCACCCGGTGCCCGTCGGACCTGCGCACCCACGGGACGACCGAGCCGTAGTCGAAGCGCAGCCGGAGCACGCTGTGCAGCGTGACCTCGCCGCTGAGGCCCTCCACGACGCGGACCAGGTCCGGGGCGCGGTCCCGCTGGGGCATCAGGTCGGTGACCCGGACCGAACCGTCCTCGGTCTCCCACTCGGTGTCGAGGACGAGGGTGTCCGGCCGGTAGGCGCGCCGGGTACAGCGCTCGGCGCCCTTGGGGGCGATGCGCCAGTGGCCGTTGTCCTCGTCGCCCAGGAGTTTGGCGAAACAGGCCGCGGAGTCGAAGCGGGGGAGGCAGAGCCAGTCCACGGAGCCGTCCGTGGAGACCAGGGCGGCGGTCTGCTGGTCGCCGATGAGCGCGTAGTCCTCGATTTGGGGGTGCACGGGGTTCGTCTTCCCGACCGGGGACGGTGCATTCGGGCGGGCTACACCGCCGCGGGTTCCGCCGCCTCCTCGGTCTCCTTCTTGTCCTCGTCCTCGGACGCCCGGTCCCGGGCCTCGCGGCGCGCCAGCACGAACCAGCCGATCGGCACACCGGCGGAGAACAGCCACCACTGGACGGCGTACGCCATGTGGTTGCCGATGCTGTCGTGGTCGGGCTCCGCGATCAGCTCGGGCGTGTCGCCCGCGGGCTTCGGCTCGGTCATCTCGACGTAGCCGCCGAGGACCTGCTTGCCGAGGCGTTCCGCCTGCTGCTCGCTGTTGATGAGCATGACCTGGCGGTCGGGCAGGCCCTCGACGTTCTTGATGCCGCTGTCCTCGGTCGTCTGGTCGGGCATCAGCCGGCCGGTGACGGTGGTCTCGCCCGCCGGCGGCGCCGGAATCTTCGGGAAGGCGGTCTGGCTGGCGCCGTTCGAGGGGATCCAGCCCCGGTTCACCATCAGCACCTTGCCGTCGTCCAGCACGAAGGGGGTCAGGACGTGGTAGCCGACGCGGTCGTCCGCGTTGGTGCGGCGGCGCACGACGACCTCCTCGGCGGTGTCGAAGTGCCCCTTGGCCGTCACCCGGCGGTAGAGGTCGTCGTCGCCGACCTCCGCCCCGGGTGAGGTCATGGTCTCGGCCGGTACGGGATCGACCGCCAGGGAGTCCGCGATCACCTTGTTCAGCGCGACCCTGTGCTCATGGCGGTGCAGCTGCCAGAAGCCCAGCTCGATCATCGTCGGGATGAGCGCGAGCGCCACGAGGGTGAGGATCACCCACTGGCGGGACAACAGGAACCGGTACACGCGTCGACGGTACCTTGGCAGGGATCGGTCCTCGCGGGGAGGTCCCCGCGAGGGCCGTAACCCCGCGTCGGCGGGGAGCACACGACCGACTTGTAGCGTCGTGGGGTCTACCGCGGGCCATCCCCGCATCGGCGGGGAGCACGTTCGGCATCAATGCCGCGGCGTGGGTTTCAACGACGGCTTCGCCCGGCGGTCACGCGAAGCGCGCTCAGACCTTGTCGACGATCCCCGCCCTCCCCTCCGCGCGGGCGCAGTGGGCGCCGCAGAACCAGTGGCCCTCGACCTCGACGCCCTGGCCGATGATCTGTACCCGGCAGTGCTCGCAGATGGGTGCCATCCGGTGGATGGCGCAGGAGAAGCAGTCGAAGACGTGCACCGCTCCCTGGGCGTGGATCTCGAAGGTCATTCCGTAGTTGTTGCCGCAGACTTCACATGTCGCCATGCGCCACAGGGTGGGCCGTCGTCGCGGCGCGGGCGAGCGGACGCCGGGCGAGTCGCCGGGAATCACCCGTCCGTACGGCCGGTCCCGGCCCCCGTCACGGGGCCGCGTCCGTCGCCTCGACGTCCGCGAGCAGCTGTCCGAAGGCCGCCTCGTCCACCACCGGTGTGCCGTACTGGCGGGCCTTGACCACCTTGGAGGTGCCCGAGTCCGGGTCGTTGGTGACCAGCAGGCTGGTCAGCCGGGACAGGCTGGTGGCGACGTGCAGCCCGGCCTCGGTCGCCCGGTCCTCCAGCAGGTCCCGCTCCACGGAGGTGTCACCCGAGAAGGCGACCCGCATGCCCTGCTTGAGCCGTTTGCCCGCTTCGTACCGGCCAGGGTTGGGATACGGGCAGGCGGGCCTCTTGCGGGCGGGGCGCCAGCTGTTCGGCCGGTAGGAGCCGTAGCCCGCCTGCTGCCCGATGCGGGGCGCGGGCCGGTCCGACCACTCGGTCAGCGGCCGGCACTCGTGCAGCGGCAGCCGCACGCCCCCGGCCGCCGCCGCGGCCAGGCTCGGCCGGAACGCCTCCGCCAGCACCCGCGCGTCGTCCAGCGCGTGGTGCGCCCGCTGCTGTACGACGCCGAAGTGGGCGGCCAGCGACTCCAGCTTGTGGTTGGGCAGGGGCAGGCGCAGCTCCTTGGAGAGCGCGATGGTGCAGAGCCGTTGGCGCACCGGCGCCTCACGCCGCGCGCGGGCGTACTCGCGGGCGATCATCTGCCAGTCGAAGACGGCGTTGTGCGCGACGAGGACCCTCCCGTCGAGCCGGGCCGCGAACTCCTCGGCGACGTCGGGGAAGAGCGGCGCGTCCCGCAGTGCGTCGCTCGTCAGACCGTGTATCCACACCGGACCCGGGTCCCGCTGCGGATTGACCAGCGTGTACCAGTGGTCCTCGACCTCGCCGCGGGTGTCCAGCCGGTACACGGCCGCGGAGATGATGCGGTCGTCGCGGGCCAGGCCGGTGGTCTCCACGTCGACGACCGCGTATCCCCGCGGATACGCGGCCGGCCAGGCAGTCGCGGACGGCGCCGCGGTCGTACGGTCTTCGAGCATGGTCACTGAGGATACGGCCCGGGACCGACACCGCGGTGCCGGAGGTGCCGCGCACGAGACGGGCGAAACGGTTCCTCCGTCAGGTTCTCCCCCGTCGGGGAGGGTTGCTCACCACCTGCCCACCACCTGCCCACCACGGGCTCACCACCGGATCGGTACCGGAAGGGCCGTCAGGAGACCCGACACCGCGACCACCGCCCCCAGCGCGACGACCTCCGCGCGCGCGGGGGAGCAGGCGGTCAGCGGGTCCGCCGCCCGGCTCAGCCGGATCCTGGCCCACAGGGCGAGGACGGCGGCGGCGGCCACCAGGAGCACCTTCGCGAGCAGCACCCGCCCGTACGCCGTGTCCGTCAGCTGGTCCACGATCGTGCCCGGCGGCATCCGGCGCAGCGAACTGCCCACCCCGGTCGCCGTGAGGGCGGCCGGCAGAACGGCCGCCACGCGCGCGTAGAGCCCGAGCAGCGCCGGACCCGCCTCGGCACCCCGCCACCGCCGCAGCGTCCGCAGGGCGTACAGCAGGCCGCCCGCCCACAGCGAGGCGCACGTCAGATGGACCAGGGTCAGACCGGAGCCGATCAGGGGGCTGTACTCGGTCGTGGGGTTGGCGCGCAGCGCCTCCGCGACGACCACGGCGGCCAGCGGCCACACCTGGCTGCCGGGCCGGCGCGAGGCGGCGCACAGACCGGCCGCGAGGAACCCGTTGACCTCCAGCAGCGCGAGCTTGCCGTCCCTCGACGCGTAGAGACCGCCCACGTCGATGTCGGCGGCGCCGTCCGGCACCAGATTGCCCGTGGCCACCACCGACGCCAGCCCCAGGGCGGCGACGAAACCGGCCCCGGCCGCGTACGGCGACCAACTGCGGGGCCGGTCCGGGGGCGCGCCGGGGAGCGACCGGGCCAGCCGGTTCACGAACAGTTCGCCGAGCGGAACGCACAGCGCGGCGAAGAGCACCGTGCGCAGCAGCGCGATGCCGCCGGTGCCCGGTGCCTCGGCCTCTCCCGTGCCGCGCAGGGCGGGGGAGGGGCCGAGCACCGGTATCAGCGCGGCCAGCGCCACCAGCGCGAGTACGGCCGCGGTCCGGCCGGTACCGGAAGGCGTCGCGTGCCGTCCGGTACCGGTGGTCCGGGACTTGGGTCGTATCGGGGTCACCCCAGGATCTTCACCAAGTCCCCAGATCCGGGCAAGTTCCCCGGCGGGTACCGGCTATCAGCGCACCGCGTCCAGCGCGTCCGCCATGCCCCACCCGTAGAAACCGTTGCGGTTCTTCGAGCCCTCGCACACCGCGTCGACCTTGCCGTCGCCGTCGATGTCGTACGGCTTGGTGCACGGCGTGGCGTCGGCCTGCGCGTACAGCAGCGCCTTGACCAGGGCCGGCGGGGCGTACGGGTGCGTCGACTTGATCAGCGCGGCGACGCCCGCGACGTGCGGCGACGCCATCGACGTACCGGCCATGTAGCCCCACTTGCCGCCGGGCAGCGTGCCGAGGATCAGCCCGCTGGTGGCGGGCGGTTCCGGCTTCTGGTACGCCGTCGAGTCACCGCCGGGCGCGGCGATGTCGATGACGCCCAGACCGTGGTTGGAGAAGGACGACTTGAGGCCCTTGGCGCCGGTCGACGCGACCGTCACGACACCCGGCAGCTGGGTCGGGATGTCCAGGCACTCCGACGGGTCGACGGTCCGGTCACCGGGCGTCGTGTCGTTCGGGGAGGACGGGTCGGTGATCTCGTCGGAGGAGAGGTCGTAGTTCTCGTTGCCGGCCGCGGCGACGTTGACCGCGCCCTTCCGCTCCGCGTACCGCGACGCCCGCGAGACGGCCTCGACGAGAGCCTTCTGGTCCGGGTCGTCCTTGCAGTTGAAGTACCAGGGGTCGGTGTAATAGCTGTTGTTGGTCACGTCGACGCCGTGCTCGGCCGCCCACACGAAGCCGCAGACCACGGCCTCGGTGTAGAAGAAGCCGTCGGGGTTGGACACCTTGATGCCGGCGACCTTCACCCCGGGCGCCACACCGGTCATGCCGACGCCGTTCTTGGCGGCGGCGATCTCACCGGCGACGTGGGTGCCGTGCGGGCTCTCCGCCGCACTCGGCCGCCAGGCGCCGTCGGCGGTGTCCGGCTTGCCCGAGACGCAGTTGACGGACGCGTTCCGGTCGAAGTTCGGGGCGATGTCCGGGTGGGTGTCGTCCACGCCGGTGTCGATGACGGCGACGGTCACCTTCTTGCTGCCCAGCGTCTTCTCGTGCGCCTTGTCCGCCTTGATGGCGGGCAGGTCCCACTGGAGGCCCTGCAGCGGGTCCTGGCCCTCGGCGGCCTCGGCGGCGGCGACCTCCTTGCCGCTGAGCACCTTCGGCGCGCCCGTGTCGGTCGTGGCGGCGGAGGGCAGCGGCGCGGTACGCGTGGCACCGGCCGACTGCACGCCCCGCACCTTGCGGACGGACTTGGCGAAGTCCGGGTTCGCGGAGTGGACGACGACCACGCCGATCCGGTCGTACGACGTCACGATCGTGCCGCCGGCCTTGGCTATCGCCTTGCGCACGGACGCCGAAGGCCCGTGCCCGGGGGAGACGTTGACGACGTAGCTGAGCGAGGTCGCGTCCGCCGCGGGGGAGGGGGTGGCCTCCGCCGCGGTGGCCGGGTTGCCCGGCAGGAACGCCAGCGAGGCGGCCACGGCCAGACCGGCCGGGATCGCGAGGGCGCGGCGGTGACGCGCGTGCGGTGCTGTCATGTGCGGTGTCTCCAGTTCGTTTCTGAAACCGGTGCGTGACGGGAAGGAAGGTAGAGGGGGGTCGGTATCGGTCGGGTCACTTCACCGCGCGGAGCGCGTCGACGATGCCGAAGCCGTAGAAGCCGTTGACGCGCCCGCCGCCCTCGCACGTGGCGTCCTGCGCGCCGTCCCCGTCCTGGTCGTAGGAGTCGGGGCAGCCCGGGTTGTCCGCCTGGGCCTTCAGCAGCCACTGCAACTGCGCCGGGGACGCCCAGGGATGCTTCGACTTCAGCAGCGCGGCCACGCCCGCCGCGTGCGGCGAGGCCATCGACGTGCCCTGGAGGTAGCCGTACTCGTTGTTCGGCATGGTCGACAGGATGCGGCCGTTCTTCGACGGCGTGTCCGGGATCTGGTAGCGCCCGTCGCCGCCCGGCGCGGCGACGTCGACGACGCCCTTGCCGTACGAGGAGTAGTACGACTTCTCCTTGTCGACGCCCGTCGCGCTGACGGTGACGACGCCCGGCAGCTGGGTCGGGACGTCGTAGCACTCGTGCGGGTCGACGGTCCGCGTCACCGGCGTGGAGTCGTCGGGGCTGGAGTCGTCGACGATCGCGTCGGAGTCCAGGTCGTGGTTGGAGTTGCCCGCGGAGGCGAGGTGCAGGGTGCCCTTGCGCTGGGCGTAGAGCTGGGCCCGGTTGACCGCGTCGACGATGGCGCGCTGGTCCGGGTCGTCCATGCAGTTGTACAGCCACGGGTCCACGTAGTAGCTGTTGTTGGTGATCTCCACCCCGTGGTCGGCGGCGAACACGAAGGCGCACACGACGTTCTCGGGGTAGAAAAGCCCGTTGTCCGGGTCGCTCACCTTGATGCTCGACACCTTCACGCCCGGCGCGACACCGGCGACGCCGATGCCGTTGCGGGCGGCGGCGATCTCACCGGCCACATGGGTGCCGTGGTAGTCCTCGGCGGTGTACGGCCGCCAGGCGCCCTCACTGGTGTCCGCCTTGCCGCCGACGCAGTTGGCGGACTGCGAGGCGGAGAAGTTCGGGGCGAGGTCGGGGTGGGTGTCGTCGACGCCGGTGTCGATCACGGCGACGGTGACGCGGGAGCTGCCCGGGTTGATCTTCGCGGCCTTGTCGGCGCCGATCGCGCGCAGGTCCCACTGGTCCGCTTCCAGCGGCTCGCCCGCGCCCGCGGCCTCGGACGCCTTCGTGGTCCGCGCGGCCTGCTCGGCCGTGAGCGTCTGGGCGGCGCCCTGGTCCGTCGTCGCGGCGGCGGTCAGGGGCGCGGTGCGGGTCGCGCCCGCCGACCGCACGCCGCGGACCTCGCGCATCGCGGCGGCGAAGCCGGGGTCGGCCGAGTGGGCGACGATCACGCCGATCCTGCCGTACGTGGCGACCACGGTGCCGCCCGTCCTGGCGATCGCGCGCTTCACGGACGCGATCGTCCGGTGATCCGTACGGGTGTTGACGACGTACGCCAGGTTCGGCGCGTCCGCGGCTCGGCCGGCCCGTGAGTCCGGTGCGACGGGCTCCGTGCCCGGGGCCGCCGACGCGGCGGCCGGCAGGAAGCCGAGCGACGCGGTGAGCGAGAGCACGAGCGGTACGGCGAGGGCGAGCCCGCGTCTGGAACGCGGGGAACGCAGATGATCCATGGGGTCTCCACATCATCCGGTAACGAGACCGGCCCGAGACACGGGTGGTGCTCGGGCAGGTACATGACGGAGTGGTGCAGGGTGAAGCTATCCCCCGAAGTCGCTGGCCAGCAATGACCCACCGAGGGTCACTTCGGAAAGTGGCCCGGGCGTTGAACCGGTCCCCGCGGGGCGCCGTGTCGTTGGACAGGGAGCCCGAGCACGATCAGCTCCCTGTGAGAACACCGAGGTCCAAGCCGTCATGTCCGTCGTACGAGGAGACTCCGTGGCCACCGACGCACCAACCCCCTCGAAAGAGGAACACCGACTCCCCTCCGCCGAGGAGTTCTCCGAAGTGCAGCAGAGCGCCGAGTTCGCCGAACTGCGACGCTCCTTCCGCTCCTTCGCGTTCCCGCTGACGATCGCGTTCGTCGTCTGGTACCTGCTGTACGTGCTGCTGTCGAACTACGCCGGCGATTTCATGGGCACCAAGCTGTTCGGCAACATCAACGTCGCCTTCGTCTTCGGCATCGCCCAGTTCGTCACCACGTTCCTCATCGCCTGGTGGTACTCGCGGCACGCCGCCGCGAAGCTCGACCCCAAGGCCGAGGCCATCAAGTCCCGGATGGAGGGCGGCGCATGAGCCCCGCACAGACCGTTCTCGCCGCCGACCTCGCCGCCAACGAGGCGAGCGAGCACCGGACGCTCATCATCACGCTGTTCGCGGTCTTCGTGGTCGCCACGCTCGTCATCACCGTCTGGGCCGGCCGCCAGACCAAGGACGCCGCCGACTTCTACGCGGGCGGCCGTCAGTTCAGCGCCTTCCAGAACGGTCTCGCCGTCTCCGGCGACTACATGTCGGCCGCGTCCTTCCTCGGCATCGCGGGCGCGATCGCCCTCTTCGGCTACGACGGCTTCCTGTACTCCATCGGCTTCCTGGTCGCCTGGCTGGTCGCCCTGCTCCTGGTGGCCGAGCCACTGAGGAACTCCGGCCGCTACACGATGGGCGACGTCCTCGCCTACCGCATGCGCCAGCGCCCCGTGCGGACCGCCGCCGGCACCTCCACGATCGTCGTCTCGATCTTCTACCTGCTGGCCCAGATGGCGGGCGCGGGCGTCCTGGTCTCGCTGCTGCTCGGCATCACCTCCGACGCGGGCAAGGTCCTCATCGTCGCCCTCGTCGGCATCCTGATGATCGTGTACGTCTCCATCGGCGGCATGAAGGGCACCACCTGGGTCCAGATGGTCAAGGCCGTGCTGCTGATCAGCGGCACCATCCTGATCACCTTCCTGGTGCTGCTGAAGTTCGACTTCAACATCTCCGACCTGCTCGGCAAGGCCGCGGAGAACAGCGGCGCGGGCGCCGCCTTCCTGGAGCCCGGCCTCCAGTACGGCACGAGCGGCACCACCAAGCTGGACTTCATCTCCCTGGGCATCGCCCTGGTGCTCGGCACCGCCGGCCTGCCGCACATCCTGATCCGCTTCTACACGGTGCCCAACGCCAAGGCCGCCCGTAAGTCCGTGAACTGGGCGATCGGCATCATCGGCGCCTTCTACCTGATGACCATCGCCCTCGGATTCGGTGCCGCCGCGCTCGTCGGGAAGGACGAGATCATCGCGTCCAACCCGTCCGGCAACACGGCCGCGCCCCTGCTCGCGCTGCACGTGGGCGGCGTCGACTCGGCCTGGGGCGCGATCCTGCTGGCCACGATCTCGGCGGTGGCCTTCGCGACCATCCTCGCCGTGGTCGCCGGCCTCACCCTCGCCTCCTCCTCGTCCTTCGCGCACGACATCTACGCCAACGTCATCCGCAAGGGGAAGGCCACCGAGAAGGAGGAGATGCGGGCGGCCCGCTGGGCGACCGTCTTCATCGGCATCGTCTCCATCGGGCTGGGCGCCCTCGCCCGCGACCTGAACGTGGCCGGCCTGGTCGCCCTGGCCTTCGCCGTCGCCGCGTCCGCCAACCTGCCGACCATCCTCTACAGCCTCTTCTGGAAGAAGTTCACCACCCAGGGAGCCCTGTGGTCGATCTACGGCGGTCTGATCGTCGCCGTCGGCCTGGTGCTGTTCTCGCCCGTGGTCTCCGGCGACCCGAAGGCGATGTTCCCCGACGTCGACTTCGCCTGGTTCCCGCTGAAGAACCCGGGCATCATCTCCATCCCGTTCGGCTTCCTCATGGGCTGGCTCGGCACGGTGCTGTCCAAGGAGGAACCGGACAAGGCGAAGTACGCCGAGCTGGAGGTCCGCTCCCTGACCGGCACCGGAGCGCACTGATCCGTTTTTCGCCCGCGGCCCCGTCGTAGATCCCTACGACGGGGCCGCACCGCACGTCGTAGAGATCGGGCCCCTGTGGATGTCGGACCGGTCACGTAGGCTCGCAGGTGTAGCAGGAGCCAAGTGCTCCGCCGATCCGCGTCGAGGGAGGGGGCCCACGTGCTCATTGACACCTACGGCCGAGTGGCCACCGACCTGAGGGTCTCGCTCACCGACCGATGCAACCTGCGCTGCACCTACTGCATGCCCGAAGAGGGCCTCCAGTGGCTGGCCAAGCCCGACCTGCTCACGGACGACGAGATCGTCCGCCTCATCGACATCGCGGTCACCTCCCTCGGCATCGAGGAGGTCCGCTTCACCGGCGGGGAGCCGCTGCTGCGCCCCGGCCTGGTCGGCATCGTCGAGCGCGTCGCCGCCCTCGCCCCGCGCCCCCAGATGTCCCTCACCACCAACGGCATCGGCCTCAGGCGCACGGCGACGGCCCTGAAGGCGGCGGGCCTGGACCGGGTCAACGTCTCGCTGGACACCCTGCGCCCCGACGTCTTCAAGACCCTCACCCGCCGCGACCGCCACAAGGACGTCCTGGAGGGCCTGGAGGCGGCCCGCGAGGCCGGGCTGACCCCGGTGAAGGTCAACACCGTCCTGATGCCGGGGCTCAATGCCGACGAGGCCCCCGACCTGCTCGCCTGGGCGGTCGAGCACGACTACGAACTGCGGTTCATCGAGCAGATGCCCCTGGACGCCCAGCACGGCTGGAAGCGCGACGGCATGGTCACCGCCGGTGACATCCTCACCTCGCTGCGCACCCGCTTCGAGCTGACCGCCGAGGGTTCCGAGGAGCGCGGCTCGGCCCCCGCCGAGCGCTGGGTCGTGGACGGCGGCCCGCACCGCGTCGGGGTCATCGCCTCCGTCACCCGCCCGTTCTGCTCGGCCTGCGACCGCACCCGCCTGACCGCCGACGGCCAGGTACGCACCTGCCTGTTCGCCCGCGAGGAGACCGACCTGCGCGCCGCCCTGCGCTCCGACGCCCCCGACGGGGAGGTCGCCCGCATCTGGCGCCTCGCCATGTGGGGCAAGAAGGCCGGCGCCGGCCTCGACGACCCGTCGTTCGTGCAGCCCGACCGGCCGATGTCGGCGATCGGGGGCTAGCGGCGGGCCAGTCGGTGGCTAAGGGGTCTCCGGGGGCTCCGGGGCTTCCCACTCCGTCAGCGGGACCACGTCCTTGAGGAAGCCCCGCAGGCCGAGGAACTGCGACAGATGCTCCCGGTGCTCGTCGCAGGCGATCCACGTCTTGCGCCGCTCGGGCGTGTGGATCTTCGGGTTGTTCCACGCCAGCACCCACACGGCGGCCGTGCGGCAGCCCTTCGCGGAGCAGATCGGGGCGGCCTCCGGAGCGTTGTCCGGGGTGGTCTCGTCACTCACAGGTTCGTCTCACAGGTCCACACACAAGGCGACGCCGAGCAGCCACGGGGGGAGCTGCCCGGCGTCGGTCCGTCGCTCCGACGGGGGATGCGGAGCGCGTAGGAAGTATGTCACGGGTCACCCATCGCCCGGCACCGGAACAACACGATTCATCTGAGCAGTTCTTCGGCCTGGCGTGGAATCCACGCCCCCTCCGGAGGGCGCCGCGAGGTCACGGCCGGCCGCGCGACTCGCCCGCCGCTCCGGGCGACGGATCGGACGTCGCGTCCTCCGGATCGGATTCCGCGGAGGCGTCGTCCGCCCGCGGCGGCAAGATCATCGGCGCCGTCGGCGGCCGCACGAACGTCGACGGCAAAGATGGCGCGTTCTCGCGCCCGGCGTTGGCGATCACGACCGCGATGTACGGCAGGACCACGCCGAGGACCAGCGCCACGATCGCGACGTGCCGTTCCACGTTCCACAGACAGGCCGCCAGGACCACCGACACGGTGCGGACCGACATCGAGATGACGTACCGGCGCTGCCGCGCGCGCACGTCGTCATGGAGGCCCGTCCGGGCCCCGGTGATCCGGAACACCTCGACGCCGCCGGCACTGTGCTTCCGCATCTGGTTCCACCATCCGCCCGATCGGACCGTCCCCGCCCCGCTCCCGTCCGTGGCCGCTCGGGGACACCGGTCCCGGACAAGTCACCACGTTACGCCGCGTCCGCGCCGCCCACGAGACCGGGGCACCCACTCGGCGCGCGGCCGGCCTGCGCCGGGTGGCACAGCCGGGGTACCCCGTTCGGCCGTATCCGGCATGCGCCGTACGCGGTACGGCCGAAGACTGGCGGCAATGCTCGCGTAGGGCCGTACGAGGAGGCAGTCATGGGCTGGTTGTGGGCGATCATCGTCGGATTCGTGCTCGGTCTCATCGCCAAGGCGATCATCCCGGGCAAGCAGCACAGTCCGCTGTGGCTGACCACCATCTTCGGCATCCTCGGCGCGATCGTCGGCAACGCGGTCGCCCGGGCGGCCGGGGTGGGCGAGACCTCGGGCATCGACTGGTGGCGGCACGTCTTCCAGCTGGTCGCCGCGATCATCATCGTCGCCCTCGGCGACGCGGCCTACATGGCGGTGCGCGGCAACAAACGGCGCGGACGGGCCTGACGGCGAGCACCTCGTACGGCATGGGGGCGGCCCCGGCGCCGAGAGGTACCGGGACCGCCCCCACCCGTGTGCTCAGGCGCCGGTGACCTCCACCGCGGCCAGGTTCTTCTTGCCGCGGCGCAGCACCAGCCAGCGCCCGTGCAGCAGGTCCTCCTCGGCGGGGACCGCGTCCTCGCCGGTGACCTTGGCGTTGTTCACGTACGCGCCGCCCTCCTTCACCGTGCGGCGGGCGGCGGACTTGCTGGCGACCAGGCCGACCTCGGCGAACAGGTCCACGACCGGGCCCAGCTCGGTGACCTCGACGTGCGGCAGCTCGGAGAGGGCCGCGGTCAGCGTCCGGTCGTCCAGCTCGGCCAGGTCGCCCTGGCCGAAGAGGGCCTTGGACGCGGCGATCACTGCTGCCGTCTGCCCGGCGCCGTGCACCAGCGTCGTCAGCTCCTCCGCCAGCGCGCGCTGCGCGGCCCGGGCCTGCGGACGCTCCTCGGTCTGCCGCTCCAGTTCCTCCAGCTCCTCGCGGGACCGGAAGGACAGGATGCGCGAGTACGGCGAGATGTCCCGGTCGTCCACGTTCAGCCAGAACTGGTAGAACGCGTACGGCGTGGTCATCTCCGGGTCGAGCCAGACCGCGCCGCCCTCGGTCTTGCCGAACTTGGTGCCGTCCGCCTTGGTCATCAGCGGGGTCGCGTAGGCGTGGACGCCGGCGTCCGGCTCCAGCCGGTGCAGCAGGTCGAGGCCGGCCGTGAGGTTGCCCCACTGGTCGCTGCCGCCCTGCTGCATGGTGCAGCCGTACCTCCGGTAGAGCTGGAGGAAGTCCATGGCCTGGAGCAGCTGGTAGCTGAACTCCGTGTAGCTGATGCCCTCGGAGGACTCCAGGCGCCGGGCGACGGAGTCCTTGGTCAGCATCTTGTTGACCCGGAAGTGCTTGCCGATGTCCCGCAGGAACTCGATGGCCGAGAGGCCCTCGGTCCAGTCGAGGTTGTTGACCATCACGGCCGCGTTCTCGCCCTCGAAGGTCAGGAACGGCTCGATCTGGCCGCGCAGCCGGTCGACCCAGCCCGCGACGGTCTCCGGCGAGTTCAGCGTGCGCTCCGCGGTCGGGCGCGGGTCGCCGATCTGCCCGGTCGCGCCGCCGACCAGCGCCAGCGGCCGGTGGCCGGCCTGCTGGAGCCGGCGCACGGTGAGCACCTGCACCAGGTGCCCCACGTGCAGCGATGGCGCGGTCGGGTCGAAACCGCAATAGAACGTGACGGGACCGTCCGCGAGCGCCTTGCGCAAAGCGTCCTCGTCGGTGGACAGGGCGAACAGCCCGCGCCACTTCAGCTCGTCGACGATGTCCGTCACGGTTCTCTTGTCTCCTACGTGCTCATACGTGCTTGATGATCTTCGGGCGGCCGGGTGACGGCCGACTACGAGGTTATACGCCCTGACTGACAGAGCTCATATTGAAATCGGGGACCCGCAGCGCGGGCATCGCGGCCCTGGTGAACCAGTCGCCCCACTCCCTGGGCAGCGTCTTCTCCGTCCGCCCGGCCTCCGTGGCCCGGCCCAGCAGACCCACCGGCGACTCGTTGAACCGGAAGTTGTTCACCTCGCCGACGACCTCGCCGTTCTCGACCAGGTAGACGCCGTCCCGGGTCAGCCCCGTCAGCAGCAGCGTGGCCGGATCGACCTCGCGGATGTACCAGAGGCAGGTCAGCAGCAGCCCGCGCTCCGTGCCGGCCACCATGCCCTCCAGCGAGCGGTCCGTGCCGCCGTCCAGGACCAGGTTGCCGATCGCCGGTGCCACCGGCAGCCCGGTCAGGGCCGCGCTGTGCCGAGTGGTCGTCAGCCGGTGCAGCTCACCCGCGCGGATCCAGTCGGTGGCCGCCACCGGCAGCCCGTTGTCGAAAACCGACTGGTCGTCGCCGGAGGAGTGCGCGACCACGAAGGGCGCGCTCTCCAGCCCCGGCTCGTGCGGATCACTGCGCAGGGTCAGCGGCAGCTCGCCCAGCCGCTCGCCGACGCGCGTACCGCCGCCCGGCTTGGAGAACACCGTGCGCCCCTCGACCGCGTCCCGTCCCGAGGCCGACCACAGCTGGTAGATCAGCAGGTCCGCGACCGCGGTCGGCGGCAGCAGCGTCTCGTACCGGCCCGCCGGCAGCTCCACCCGCCGCTCGGCCCAGCCCAGGCGTACGGCGAGGTCGGCGTCGAGCGCCCCCGGGTCGACGTCCCTGAAGTCCCGCGTGGAGCGCCCCGCCCACGCCGACCGGGTCCGGTCGGGCGACTTGGCGTTCAGCTCCAGCGTCCCGCCCGGCTGGTCGTGCCGCAGCCGCAGCCCCGTGGAGGTCCCCACGTACGTCGACGTCATCTCGTGGTTGGCGAATCCGTACAGCTCCCGGCCGCCCGCACGCGCGCGGGCGAACGCCTCCCCGAGGGCGGGCGCGAAGTCCGCGAACACGGCCGAGGACGTCTCGGCGGGCGCGTCGGTGAAGTCGGGCGACTCGGGCACGCCGGTGACCAGCGGCTGCGCGTCCTCGGCGGGACCGGCGCCGCGGGCCGCGGCCTCGGCGGCCCGCACCAGGGGCTCCAGCTCGTCCACGGTCACCGCCGAGCGGGACACGACACCGGAGGCCGTGCCCTGCCGACCGTCGACGGTGGCGACAACGGTCAGCGTGCGCCCGCGCGTGACGCCGTTGGTGGTGAGCGCGTTGCCCGCCCAGCGCAGGTTGGCGGTGGACTCCTCGTCGGCGATGACGACGCAGCCGTCCGCCCGCGACAGCTCCAGCGCCCGCTCGACGATCTCGTGCGGCTTGCTCGTCAACGAAGTAATGCCGCCCGGCACACGCGCGCTCATCGACCCGCCTCCTGCGTGGTGTTCAGAATGTTGACTCCCTTGAAGAGGGCGGACGGGCAGCCGTGCGACACGGCCGCGACCTGTCCCGGCTGGGCCTTGCCGCAGTTGAAGGCCCCGCCCAGGACGTACGTCCGCGGGCCGCCGACGGCCGCCATGGAGCCCCAGAAGTCGGTGGTCGTCGCCTGGTAGGCCACGTCCCGCAGCTGACCGGTCAGCCGCCCGTTCTCGATCCGGAAGAAGCGCTGCCCGGTGAACTGGAAGTTGTAGCGCTGCATGTCGATGGACCAGGACCGGTCGCCGACGACATAGATCCCGCGGTCCACGCCCCCGATCAGATCCTCGGTCGACAGACCGCCCGGGTCGGGCTGGAGCGAGACGTTGGCCATGCGCTGCACCGGCACATGGGCGGGGGAGTCGGCGTAGGCGCACCCGTTGGACCGCTCGAACCCGGTGAGCCGCGCGATCCGCCGGTCGAGCTGGTAGCCCACCAGCGTGCCGTCCTTCACCAGCTCCCAGGACTGGCCCTCGACGCCCTCGTCGTCGTACCCGATGGTCGCCAGGCCGTGCTCGGCGGTGCGGTCGCCGGTGACGTTCATCAGCTCCGAGCCGTAGCGCAACTTGCCGAGCTGGTCGAAGGTGGCGAAGGAGGTGCCGGCGTACGCCGCCTCGTATCCGAGCGCCCGGTCCAGCTCGGTCGCGTGCCCGATGGACTCGTGGATCGTCAGCCACAGGTTCGACGGGTCGACGACCAGGTCGTACAGCCCCGCCTCGACGCTCGGCGCCCGCATCTTCTGGGCCAGCAGCTCCGGGATCTCGGCCAGCTCGGAGTCCCAGTCCCAGCCGGTGCCGGTCAGGTACTCCCAGCCGCGCCCGGCCGGCGGGGCCAGCGTCCGCATGGAGTCGAACTCGCCGCTGGAGTCGTCGACCGACACGGCGGTGAGCACCGGATGCAGCCGCACCCGCTGCTGCGTGGTCACGGTCCCGGCCGTGTCGGCGTAGAACTTGTTCTCGTGCACGGTGAGCAGCGAGGCGTCGACGTGGTCGACCCCGTCGGCCGCGAGCAGCCGCCCGCTCCAGTCGGCCAGCAGGGCCGACTTCTCCTCGTCGGGCACGGTGAAGGGGTCGATGTCGTACGACGAGACCCACGTCCGGTCGGCGTGCACGGGCTCGCCCGCCAGCTCCACGTGCTCGTCCGACCCGGCCGCCCGGATCACCTGCGCGGACAGCTTCGCCATCGCCACCGCCTGCGAGGCGACCTTCGCGGCGGCGTCCATGGTCAGGTCCACACCGGACGCGAAGCCCCACGTACCGCCGTGCACCACCCGCACCGCGTACCCGAGGTCGGTGGTGTCCGAGGACCCGGCGGGCTTGGCGTCCCTGAGGCGCCAGGAGGCGTTGCGCACCCGTTCGAGGCGGAAGTCCGCGTGCTCCGCCCCGAGCGCACGCGCGCGTGCGAGGGCGGCGTCGGCGAGGGCGCGTAGGGGGAGTGCCGTGAAGGCTTCGTCGATGCTGTGAGGCACCTGCGTCTCTTTCTGTCGACGTGACCGGTCGTCTGCCGCGACACCGGTGGCTGCGCCGCATCATGTCGCGTCGGGCCGGACCGCGACCACACCTTTGCCGCCGCGCGCGGTTACCCGTGGCCGGTCCGTTCTGTAGGGATCCGACAGTCAGCCCCGTAAGCCACTGTGGGTGCCCGAGTCTTCGCCGGGGGACGGGGCCCGATAGGTTTTCGATGAAGCCGCCTGCCGTAGCCGCCTGTCATCCGGGTGCTCGGGCGGACCACAGACCGCTAGGGAAAGGGTGATCCGTTGAGCCGCTCGGTTCTCGTCACCGGAGGCAACCGAGGCATCGGCCTCGCCATCGCCCGCGCTTTCGCCGACGCCGGCGACAAGGTCGCGATCACATACCGCTCGGGTGAGCCGCCGGAGGGCTTCCTGGCCGTCAGGTGCGACATCACCGACGGCGAGCAGGTGGAGCAGGCCTACAAGGAGATCGAGGAAGCGCACGGTCCCGTCGAGGTCCTGGTCGCCAACGCCGGCGTCACCAAGGACCAGCTCCTGATGCGCATGTCCGAGGAGGACTTCACCTCGGTCCTGGACACCAACCTCACCGGCACCTTCCGGGTCGTCAAGCGCGCCAACCGCGGCATGCTGCGCGCCAAGAAGGGCCGCGTCGTCCTGATCTCCTCCGTGGTCGGGCTCCTCGGCTCCGCGGGCCAGGCGAACTACGCCGCCTCCAAGGCCGGTCTGGTCGGCTTCGCGCGCTCCCTCGCCCGTGAGCTGGGTTCGCGCAACCTCACCTTCAACGTCGTCGCGCCCGGCTTCGTGGACACCGACATGACCAAGGTGCTCACCGACGAGCAGCGGGCCAACATCGTGTCGCAGGTGCCGCTGGGCCGGTACGCGCGGCCCGAGGAGATCGCCGCCGCGGTGCGGTTCCTCGCCTCGGACGAAGCGTCGTACATCACTGGAGCCGTCATTCCCGTTGACGGCGGACTGGGAATGGGTCACTGATCACCATGAGTGGAATTCTCGAGGGCAAGCGCGTCCTGATCACCGGTGTGCTGACGGAGGCCTCCATCGCCTTCCACACCGCCAAGCTGGCCCAGGAGCAGGGCGCCGAGGTCATCCTCACCGCGTTCCCGCGTCCCACGCTGACCGAGCGCATCGCCAAGAAGCTGCCGAAGCCCGCCAAGGTCATCGAGCTGGACGTCACCAACGACGAGCACCTCGGCCGGCTCGCGGACATCGTCGGCGAGGAGCTGGGCGGCCTCGACGGCGTTGTCCACTCCATCGGCTTCGCGCCGCAGGACGCGCTCGGCGGCAACTTCCTGAACACGCCGTTCGAGTCGGTCGCCACGGCCATGCACGTCTCGGCGTACTCCCTGAAGTCGCTGACCATGGCCTGCCTGCCGCTGATGCAGAACGGCGGCTCGGTCGTCGGCCTCACCTTCGACGCGCAGTTCGCCTGGCCGCAGTACGACTGGATGGGCCCGGCCAAGGCGGCCCTGGAGGCCACCAGCCGCTACATGGCGCGTGACCTGGGCAAGCAGAACATCCGCTGCAACCTCGTCTCGGCGGGACCGCTGGGTTCGATGGCCGCGAAGTCCATCCCAGGCTTCGGCGAGCTGGCCTCCGTGTGGGACAGCCGTTCCCCGCTGGAGTGGGACCTCAAGGACCCGGAGCCGGCCGGCCGCGGTGTCGTCGCGCTGCTGAGCGACTGGTTCCCGAAGACCACGGGCGAGATCGTGCACGTGGACGGCGGTCTGCACGCCATCGGCGCCTGACCGGACGCCTTTCGGGACCCGCATCCTCCTTGGGTGCGGGTCCTTGGTCTGCCGGCCTCGGGTCCGTCAGCCTCGGTCCGTCGTCCTCGGCGGGTCACCCGTCCGGCCCAGCCGGCCGGGCGGCGGGCCGGCCGTCGGCGCACGCTGGAGTCCGCGTTCCCCACGAGCCTTTCCTCCCCAGTGCCGCCGAGGAGGCCTCTTGTGCGTCCGCTCGCCCGCCTCGCCTCGGCGATCCTCGCCCTCGCCTGTGTGCTGGTCCTGCCCTACGAAGCGCTGTCCCACGCGCGCGTGGGCACCGGGGACTCCGCGCGGGCGGAGCTGTTCGGCTCGGAGTGCAGGGTCCGCGTCGACGACTCCGACGTGACCGCCCACTGCCACAACCCGTACCCGGTGACCGACTCCGTGCGGCTGCACGTCGAGTGCGCCCGCTGGTGGGACCTCGACAGCGACGCCGCCCCGGTCGAGGCCGGGCCGGCGCAGACCGTACGGCTGGACGGGCGGTGCTGGAAGGAGGTCCGGTCGGCGTGGGTCAGCCACCGGAGGGTGCGGTGAACCGGCCCGGGCGGCACAGGAACGGGTAGCCCGCCGCCTCCGATTCCGCGGTCCCGGCGTCGCCCGCGCGGATCGCGTCCACCAGCCTGGTGTGGTCCATGTGGCTCTCGGGCGTCAGCTCGCTGCCGACGTCGCCGCGCAGCCAGTCCCGCATCACCTCGCCCAGGTCCGCGTACATCGCGGTCATCACGTCGTTGTGCGAGGCGGCCACGACGGCCAGGTGGAAGGTCGCGTCCGCCGTCACGAAAGCCTCGGCGTCGCCCGACTCCCAGGCCTCCTCGCGGCGCACCAGGAGCGCGTCGAGCTGCTTGAGGTCCTTCTCCGTGCGTCGCTCCGCGGCGAGCCGGGCGGCGGACGACTCCAGGGTGGAACGCAGCTCGGCGATGTGCCGGGGGTCGGCCCCGGCGAAGCGGCGCTGCATCACGCCCGCCAGCTCACTGGTCGCCACGACGTACGTGCCGGAGCCCTGACGGATGTCCAGCAGGCCGTTGTGCGCCAGCGCCCGGACCGCCTCCCGGACCGTGTTCCGGGCGACCCCGAGCTGTTCGACCAGCTCGGGCTCCGTCGGGATGCGGGAACCGACCGGCCACTCGCCCGAGGCGATCTGCTGCCGCAGCGCCGCGATGACCTGCTCGGACAGTGCCGAGCGACGGGGATGGCTCAGAGGCATGGCTCACCTTCGCACGTGGAGTGGACAATCAATCATCCCATGATTCTATGATGGGCCTCATGGCTAGTGAGGAAACCCGGACGGAGACGCGTACGGAGACACGTACGGAATCGCGTACGGAAACGCGGATGCGCGAGATACCCGGCGAGGCGCCCAAGGTGCCCGGGACGCCCGGTACGCGCGCGTGGACGCCGTGGACGACCCGGCTGCTGATCCTCGGCATCGTCCTGGCCGCGGTCAACCTGCGCCCCGCCATCACCAGCCTGGGCGCCCTCCTGGAGGAGGTCCGCGACGGGCTCGGCATGAGCGGCAGCGCCGCCGGACTGCTCACCTCCGTCCCCCCGCTGTGCTTCGCCGTCTTCGGGGTCATGGCACCCCGGCTGGCCCGCCGCTTCGGGCCTGGCGCGGTGGTCTGCGCGGGCATGGCCGCCATCACCGCGGGCCTGCTGATCCGCCCGTACGCCGGCGGGACGGCCGGCTTCCTGGCCGCCACCGCGGTCGCGCTGATGGGCATCGCGGTCAGCAACGTCCTGATGCCGGTCATCGTCAAGCGCTACTTCCCCGACCGGGTCGGCTCCATGACCGGCCTCTACTCGATGGCCCTCGCCTTCGGCACCTCCGTCGCCGCCGCGGCGACCGTGCCGGTGTCGAACGCCCTGGGCGGCCACTGGCAGCCCGGCCTCGCGCTGTGGGCCGTGGTGGGGGCGGCCGCCGTCCTGCCGTGGATCCCGTTCGTGCGCCACCGCGAGGCACCCTCCGCCGCGTCGCCCGCCCCGTCCGCGGAGCGGCCCGCCGAGCCCGCCGCCGAACAGGCCCCGCTACGGATCACCCGCAGCCGTACCGCCTGGGCGCTCGCCGTCTTCTTCGGCCTCCAGGCCACCGCCGCCTACATCACGATGGGCTGGATGGCGCAGATCTTCCGGGACGCCGGGGTCTCCGCCGGCACGGCCGGGCTGCTGCTCGCCGTGATCATGGTGATGGGCGTGCCGCTCGCCTTCGTCATCCCGCGCGTGGCCACCCGCCTGCCCCACCAGGGCCCGATCGTCCTGGTCCTGGGCCTGTGCGGGCTCGCCGGCTACGCCGGGCTGTACTTCGCCCCGGCCGGCGGCGCCTGGGCCTGGGCCCTGCTGCTCGGCGTGTCGAACTGCGCCTTCCCGCTCGCGCTGACCATGGTCGGCATGCGGGCCAGGACCGGCGCGGGCGTCGCCCAGCTGTCGGCCTTCGCGCAGAGCACCGGCTACCTGATCTCCATCCCCGGCCCGCTCCTGGTCGGCGTGCTCTACCAGCACAGCGGCGGCTGGGGCCTGCCGATCGCGCTGATGAGCGCCCTGATGGTGCCGCAGATCGTGGTGGGCGTCCTGGCCGGCCGCGACCGCACGGTGGAGGACGAGGCGGCCCGCTGAGCGGGCAGGCGGCCCGCCCTGCACCGCCCTGGCGGCGGATGCGAGACTTGCCGCATGCCAGTCCTCGACCCGAACCCCCAGAACGGCCAGAAGAAGATGCTGCTCGTCTTCGGCGGCTTCCTCGCGATCTTCGTGATCATCGGCATCATCGCGACGATCGCCTCGCCGTGACCCCGCTCCCGGCCGGATGGTGGGGTTAACCCCCCATCCCCTAGGGGGCCAGGGTCAGGGTCAAGTGGGTGGACCTCCGGATGGGTTGGCGCCCGCGGATTCCGTAGCTTCGAGATGTGCCCGCGACAGGCGGACGCGGAGCACGGACCAGGGACGCTCGAAGACCAGCGGAGGCACTCATGTCGGCCCCTACCTACACCCGGCCTCCCCGCGCGACCCGGGGCGGCGTCGACATCCGGCTCCCCTGGTGGGCCCTCGCCCTGCCCGTGCTCGCCTTCGTGGCGCTGCTCCTGCTGCTACTCAACCCCGCCGACGCGCACGCGGCCACCGAGCAGCCGGCCATCGCCCACCTGCTGGAGCGGCTGCTCCAGCTGACCGTGGGCTGAGGCCGGGCCGGACCCGGGCCCGGACGCGCGTACGGCGGTGAACCCGCATGTCAACTACCTGCGCCCCGTGGCCTGTTTCATGCGAAGCTGGATGCCATGAGCGTCGCAGAACCCCGCAGGATTGTCCTTTTCCGGCATGCGAAAGCCGACTGGCCACAGGTGACCGACCACGAGCGACCGCTCGCTGATCGGGGTCGCAAGGACGCCGCAGAGGCCGGGCGACGGCTGGCGGACACCGGTCTCGCCTTCGACCAGGCCCTGTGCTCCACCTCGGCCCGGACCCGCGAGACCTGGAAGCTCGCCGTCCATGAGTTCCCGCACCGGCCGAAAACCGTCTACGAGGAGCGGATCTACGAGGCCTCGCCCGGCGAGCTGATCGCCGTGCTCAACGAGACCCCCGACGACCTGCGGAACGTGCTGGTGGTCGGCCACAACCCGGGCATGGAGGGACTCACCGAGATCCTGGCCGGCTCGGCCGAGGACGAGGCGCGTGGACGGATGGGGCGCCGGGGCTTCCCGACCGCCGCCTTCGCCGTCCTGACCTTCACGGGCTCCTGGAAGGACGTGGAGCCCGGGGCGGCCTCCCTGGTCGACTACTGGGCGCCGACCGACTGATCCGGCCCCACGCGGCGGGCCCGGCACCGTACGGGCCCGGGCCCTCGTCGTACCGGACGCCGTTCCCGCGTGCCGCCGGGCCGCGGCGTACCGCCGGGCCGCGGCGTACCGCACGGCCGCGGCGTACCGCACGGCCGTCGCGTACCGCCCGCCCGTCCTCGGTTCAGAGCCGGTCGAGGGGCACGCCGAGGCCCTCGTCCAGCGTGTCCGCGGCCTCGACCTCCTCGCGGGTGATGCCGAGCAGGTAGAGGACGGTGTCCAGGAAGGGCACGTTCACCGCGGTGTGCGCCGCCTCGCGCACCACCGGCTTGGCGTTGAAGGCGACCCCGAGACCCGCCGCGTTCAGCATGTCCAGGTCATTCGCACCGTCGCCGATCGCCACGGTCTGTGACAGCGGTACGCCCGCCTCGGCGGCGAACCGTCGCAGGAGCCGCGCCTTGCCCGCCCGGTCCACGATCTCCCCGGTGACCCGGCCGGTCAGCCTGCCGTCGACGATCTCCAGGGTGTTGGCCTGGGCGAAGTCCAGCCCCAGCCGCTCCTTGAGATCGTCGGTGACCTGCGTGAATCCGCCGGAGACGACCCCCACCTGGTAGCCGAGCCGCTTCAGCGTGCGGATCAGTGTGCGGGCACCCGGCGTCAGCCGCACCTCGGCGCGGACCTTGTCCACCACCGAGACGTCCAGCCCCGCCAGCAGCGCCACGCGCGCGTGCAGCGACTGCTCGAAGTCCAGCTCCCCGCGCATCGCGGCCGCCGTCACGTCGGCGACCTTGTCCTCGCACCCGGCGTGCGCGGCGAACAGCTCGATGACCTCGTCCTGGATCAGCGTGGAGTCCACGTCCATCACCACCAGGCGCTGCGCCCGCCGGTGCAGTCCCGCCGAGACGACCGCGACGTCCACACCGAGCGCAGCGGCCTCGGTGGCCAGCGCCGTGCGCAGGGGCTCGGTCGCCACGCCGGACACCGCGAACTCGACGGCGGTCACGGGGTATTTGGCAAGCCGGAAGATACGGTCGATGTTGCTGCCGGACTCGGTGATCCGGGCCGTTATGGCGGCCGTAGCCTCGGCGGTGAGCGGGTGCCCGAGCACCGTGACCAGGGAGCGGCCGAGACCGCGCGGCCGGTTGTCGCCGATACCGGAGATGATCTCCGCCTGGAGTTTCAGCGACTCGGCCCAGCCGTGGACGGTCGCCCGCAGATCGCCCTCCAGACCGCGGGGCGGCTCGGTCACGAGCGCGCACAACACGATCCGGCCACGGGTGACGACCTGCTCGATGTCGACGACGTCGACGGAGTAGCCGGCGAGGGTGTCGAACAGGCCGGCCGTGATGCCCGGCCGGTCCTTGCCGAAGATCTTGACGAGAAGCGTGGGAACGTCAGAGGTCTGCGTAGCGCTCATGGTGGTCCAACCGTATCCGGCACCCGGTGCCTGCCGCCCCTGAGGTCCGCCTGACGGACAGGGCGTGCACCACCCCCTCCCTCACTGCCCGTCCCTCGGCCTCCTCGGCGGCGCGGGTGGTGGCGGAGGCGGGGGCGGCGGGCCCTCGCCCCAACGGCGTGACGGCGGCCGTTCCCCCGGCCGGGGTGGCCGCCGTGGTGCTCCCGGCGGCGGCCCGAGCGGGCCGGCCACCGTGGGGGCGCCGTACACGTCGCCGCCCTGGTGGTGTGGGTCGGCGTGCTGTCCGGCGGCACCCTGCCCTTCTCCCGGCCGCCCCGGATACGGATTGGTGCCCGGCTCGGGCGGCCTGTGCGGCGTATCCGGCCGGTACGGACCCGAGGCGGACGCCCCGTGCCCCGCACCGCCCGCGCCCCCGGCATCCCCCACCGCACCACCCACCGCCACCGCCCCGGCACCCCGTGCCACCCCCGTCGCCCGCACCCCCGTCGCCCGCACCCCCGCCGCCCCGCTCGCCCGCGCCAGCAACGCCCCGGCGGCCCCCGCCACCGCACCCCACAGGGCGCCCAGCAGCAGGGCCGTGCCGAGGTGGGCGTGCAGGTCGAGGCCCGCGCCGAAGGCGTCGATGCCGAGCACCGACAGGGAGGCGTCCAAGGACACCTCGGTCAGCCAGGACAGCAGCGGCAGCGCCGCCGCGGTCGCGATGCCGAGCCGCAGCGCGCAGCGCCCCACGAACGCGGGGGAGCGCGACTCGCCGGGCGCCACGGGCGTCCGTACCGCCGTAAGTACCCCGGCCAGCAGCATCATCAGGGCCGCCGCCACCCCCAGCAGCCACACCCGTCCGTCCAGCTCCGCCAGCCGCGCCAGGGTGACCGGCTCGTCGGCGTCCGCGCCCAGCAGGTCGTCCAGCGGAGCGAGGAGAACCCGGACAAGTTCGCCGGTGGCCCGCCCGTCCCACGGCACGAACAGGCCGACCGGGACGCCGAGCCAGGCCCCGTTCGGTGCACCGAGGAGCGCGGCGCCCGCGATCCGCCGCGGATGGTCGTCGCCGACCGCCGCGTAGGCCGCCGCCGCGCAGCCGGCCGCCACCGCGGTCAGGGCCACCGTGACCACGGCGGACACGGCGGGCCGCACCACCCGGTGCACCGCCGCGCACCCGCGCGGCAGGGGAGTACGGCGCGAAGCCAGCAGCGCGATCAGCAGGACCCCGGCGGACCAGGCCAGCCCGCCCAGCAGGGTCGGCGCGGTGTCGACGCTGATACCGACCGCGGCCTCGGCGTCGACGAGGTCACCGATCCGGTCGGGGAGCAGCCCACCGATGTCACCCACGTCCCCGAGCCCCGGAATCTCCAGGCCGCCACCGCCACCGCCGGGCAGCTCGTCGATTCCCAGCGAACCGCCGTCGATCGTGATGATGTCGTGACCCGCCCAGACCAGACCACCCGTCATCGCCACGAACAGGGCGACCACCGCACCCGCGCGTGCGAGGAGTTCGGCGAGGGAGACGACAACTCCGGCCCCGCGCAGGGAGCGCAGGAAGAAGAACGACAGCAGCAGCGCGCCGACCAGGCTCACGCCCAGTGGCGTGATCTCGATGGCCGTGTACGCCTCCGCCCCCTTCAGTCCGAACGCCGACACGTCTCCGTCCGGTGTCACCGAACCGCCCGCACCCAGCGCCACGACCGCCGCCGTCATCGGGCCCAGCGAGCCCGCCGCGTCCGCGTCCAGCAGATGCAGACCGAGCGCCGCCGTTCCCGCCATGCCGATCAACGCCCAGCTCACAGAGGCGATCGCGGACAGCAGCACGTCTCCCCACGGCACCCTGGCGGCATACCCCTCGGAGCCGACGCTCGTGCACGCGCTCATGGCAGACCCCCCGATCCGCTGCGCGGCGGAGTTGCCGCGCATGTCCCCCTCGCGTGGATTACCACTCTCCGGGCAGGTTTCAACTCCGTCAACCGGATCGGCCGATGGGTGCCTACGCAGTTTTCACAAGGCCCGACTTTCGGTCAGGGGCCCGAGCCTGAAATAGTTCCCCCCGATGTTCGACATCCCTAGACTCCCCGCGACGGGGGTACATCGGGGGACAACTCAGTGGGGCTTGGAGTGCCGGAACTCGTACTGGAATGCAATGGACGGACCTGGACGCTCGATCCGTCCCGGTCATACGCGCTCGGACGCGATCCGCAGGGGGAGCTTGTCTTTGACGACGCCAGGGTGTCCTGGCGTCATGCCACGATCACTTTCAACGGCCGCAGTTGGGTCGTCGAGGACCACGGGAGCACCAACGGCACGTTCGTGCACGGGCAGCGGGTCCAGCGGATGGAGCTCGGCGCCGGCAGCGTGCTGAACCTGGGCAACGCGACCGACGGACCGCGCGTCGACCTGACCGGCGCACAGGCCCCGGCCGGAACGCCGCAGGCCCAGCCCCAGCAGGCGCCGCAGGCCCAGCCCCAGCAGCAGCCGTACGCCGCACAGGGCGCGAGCGCCGGCTGGGCCCAGCAGGCCCCGGCACAGCAGCCGCCGCATAAGGTCCCGCAGCACGGGCAGCAGCCCCAGCAGCCCCAGCAGGGCGGCTGGCAGCAGCCGCAGCAGCAGGCCGCGCCGCACTTCCCCCAACAGCAGGGCTCCGGTGGCGCGGCGGGGGCGCCGCCGGTCTACGGCGACCGCAGCCCGACCACGTTCCACCAGTTCTCGCTCGGCCGTGTGATGCGCATCGGCCGTGCCCTGGAGAACGAGCTGGTCGTCTCCGACCTCCAGGTCTCCCGCAACCACGCGGAGTTCCACGCGACGCCCGACGGGCGCATGGAGATCCGTGACCTGGGCTCGCACAACGGCACGTACGTCAACGGCCAGCCGATCGCCAAGGGCGGCTCGCAGCTGCTCGGCCCGACCGACATCGTCGGCGTCGGCCACTCGACGTTCCGGATCGTCGGGGACCGGCTCGAGGAGTTCGTCGACACCGGTGAGGTCTCCTTCTCCGCCCGGCACCTGACCGTCACGGTCGACGGCGGCAAGCAGATCCTCAGGGACGTCTCCTTCGGCGTGCCCGAGAAGTCGCTGATCGCGGTCATCGGACCGTCCGGATCCGGTAAGTCGACCCTGCTCAAGGCGCTCACCGGCTACCGGCCGGCCGACCAGGGCGAGGTCCTCTACGACAACCGGAACCTGTACAAGCAGTTCGCCGAGCTGCGGCAGCGCATCGGTCTGGTCCCGCAGGACGACATCCTGCACAAGGAGCTGACCGTCAGGAAGGCCCTCACGTACGCGGCGAAGCTCCGCTTCCCGGCCGACACCACGGCCGCGGAGCGCAACGCCCGCATCGACGAGGTGCTGCGCGAGCTCAAGCTGGACATCCACAAGGACAAGAAGGTCACGTCCCTGTCCGGCGGCCAGCGCAAGCGCGTCTCCGTCGCCCTGGAGCTGCTCACCAAGCCGTCGCTGATCTTCCTGGACGAGCCGACCTCCGGCCTCGACCCGGGCATGGACCGCGACGTCATGCAGCTGCTGCGCGGGCTGGCCGACGACGGCCGCACCGTCCTCGTCGTCACCCACTCGGTGGCCGAGCTGGCGATCTGCGACAAGCTGCTGGTGATGGCGCCGGGCGGCTCCGTGGCCTACTTCGGTCCGCCCGAGGAGGCACTGAACTTCTTCGGCTACGACACCTGGGCCGACGTCTTCTCCGCCTTCGAGGAGTACCGCGACTACGACTGGGCGGGCCGCTGGAAGGGCTCGCAGCACTACCAGATGTACGCCGCGGACATCGACGCCGTCGCGCCGCAGTCCGTACAGGTACCTGCGATGCAGGCGATGAAGCCGCCGAAACCACAGGGCTGGATGTCGCAGTTCGTCACCCTGGTGCGGCGCTACGTGTCGGTGATCGTCTCCGACAAGGGCTTCCTCGCCCTGATGGTGATCCTGCCGGCCGTGCTGGGCGCGGTGAGCCTGCTGATCGACGCGGACAAGGGTCTGCTGCCCAACCCGCCCAACCCGCAGAGCGGCCGGATCATTCCGAACGGCACCGCCACCACCGTCCTGCTGATCCTCGCGGTGGGAGCCTGCTTCGCCGGCGCCGCGAACTCGGTCCGTGAGCTGATCAAGGAACGGGTGATCTACGAGCGGGAACGCGCGACCGGCCTGTCGCGGTCCGCGTACCTGATGTCCAAGGTCTTCGTGCTCGGCATGATCACCGTGCTGCAGGGTCTGCTGGTCGGTGTGATCGGCTTCGCCAACCGTGAGATCCCCGAAGAGGGGCTGATCCTCGGCGGCGCGACCCTTGTCGAGCTGTCACTGCCGATCATGGCGCTGGGCTTCACGTCGATGATGTTCGGCCTGATCATCTCGTCGCTGGTGAAGACCGCCGAGAAGACCATGCCGCTGCTGGTCATGTTCGCGATCATCCAGGTCGTCTTCACCGGCTGCCTCTTCGCGCTGAACGGCGCGGTCGGCGTCAACCAGTTCTCGTACCTGATGCCCTCGCGCTGGGCGGTGGCCGCGGCCGGTGCCACGCTGGACTTCAACAAGATCAGTCCGCCCGAGGAGGGCGCCGACGCCGATCCGCTGTGGGAGCACACCGTGGGCGCCTGGGGCATGGACATGGCCGCGCTGATCGTCCTGGGCGTGATCTGCGGCTTCTTCGTGGCCCGCTTCCTGCGCCGGCACGAGCCCGAGGTCATGCGCAAGTGACGTGTGACCGCGGGTGACCGCGGCGAGACGCCCCGAAGGGCGGCACCCCGTCAGGAGGGTGCCGCCCTTCGGCGTTCGGTGCGGCGTCTGTGCCGGCGTCGGTGTGAAGAGGTCCGCGCCGACCTCAGTACGCGCTGTCGACGTTGTCCATGGTGCCGTACTTGTCCGCGGCGTAGTTGCAGGCCGCGGCGATGTTGGCGACCGGGTCGTAGATGTTCTTCGAGGTGCCGGGCACGTGGTAGGCCTCGAAGGTCGGCGGGATGACCTGGAGCAGACCCTTCGACGGGATGCCGTTGATGGCGTTGATGTCCCAGTCGTTGATGGCCTTCGGGTTGCCGGACGACTCCCGCATGATGTTGCGGTGGATGCCGTCGTAGCTGGCGGGGATGTCGTGCTTCTTCAGGACGGCCCGGGCCTCGCGGATCCAGCCGTCGAGGTTGTCCGGGTAGGACTTCTTGGCCTCGGCGCGCTTGGCGGACCGGCTGGCGGCATCCTTCGCTTCACGCTCGGCGGCGGCCTTCTTCGCGGCCTTCTTCGCCGCGGTCTTCTCGGCGGCGGCCTTCTTCGTGGCCGCCTCCTTCTTGGCCTCGATGGTGGCGACCTTCTGGCCGGCGCCGGCCGCCTGGCCGGTGACGCCGGCGTGGACGTCCTGGATCTGCTTGGTGCTGTACGCCACCTTGGCCGTCGGAGCGGCCTCGCTCGTGGTCGTCTGGCCGCTGGCCGGCACGGCGGTGAGGGCGACGGCGGCGGCGCCGAGCGTGCCGACACCGGCTATCGCGGCCTTGTGCGTGCGGGTCAGGGAACGACTGCGACCACGGGAAAGGATGTTCTTGAGCATGGCGGGATAGACCTCTTCGAATAGCGCGGAGGTCGCTCTCGTCCGGTGGGGACAGGGGTGCTTCCGGCACAAACGCCGCGGGGGAGAACCCACGGCGCTGAGCGACGAGAGCAATTCTTAGCGGCCGCAAAATTCGGAGGCAAAGGTGTGACGTACGATCCGGGGTAGTGGATCAGGGAACGGCGAAACGGTGCAGATTGGACCATCTGCCCCGCTCAAAACGGACGAGTCGTACTCCTACTCCCCTTCGTACGTGACGTGCGCCCTATGCGCGGGCTCACATCGACCCCCCGTCCTTCTCACCGTTGGTTGCTGGAGCAATGCACTGTGTGAGTGGCTGCGCGGCCCCTCCTACGGCAGGAGGAGATGCACGTCGCCGAACTCGTGCCACAGGTAGCGCCCCCGTACCGCCGCGTCGTACCCGATGTCGATAGCCGCCCGCCCCGCCACCGCCTCCAGCATCAGCAGATGCGAGGCCTCGGGCTCGTGCAGCCCGGTCAGCAGCCCGTCCACCACCCGCACCCCGCGCTCCGGAGTCACGACCAGATCGGTCCACCCCGCCCGGGCCCGTACGACACCGTCACCGCCGGCCGCCGACTCCACCGCCCGCACGGCGGTCGTCCCCACGGCCACCACCCGCCGTCCGGCGGCCTTCGCGGCGGTGATCAGCCGCGCCGACTCCCCGGGCACCGAGAACCGCTCCGGATACGGCGGCTCGTGCGACTCCGCCGAAGCCACCCCCGTGTGCAGCGTCACCGGCGCGAACTGCACACCGCGACTCACCAGCTCCGTCACCAGCCGCGCCGTGAAGGGCCGCGCCGCGCTCGGCATCTCCGCGCTGCCCGTCCCGTCGGGCGTCGGAAGCGCGAAAACCGTCTGGTACACGGACAGCGGCTGGTCCCGCTCCGTGTACGAGTAGCGAATGGGCCGCCCGTGCTCCCGCAGCACCGCGGTCACCTCCGCCCCCGACACCCGCACCCACCACAACCGGTCCCCGCGCGTACTCAACGGCTCCACCGCCACCAGCCGCCCACCGCCGGGCAGCCGCACCACCGTCCCCTCCGCCACGCACGCACGCGCGCGCGTGGTGCCCCTCCCGTCCGGCTCCCGCAGCTCCACCGCCCACCGGCTGTCGTCCCCGCGCGTGGAGAAGTGCACCACCACGCGCGCGTGCCCCACGGACCCGTCGACCGCGGCCGCCAGCGTGGGCGACGTGTTGACCACCAGCAGATCCCCGGCCCGCAGCAGCCCCGGCAGCTCCGCGAACACGTGATGCGACACCTCGGTGCCCCGCGACACCAGCAGCCGTACACCGTCCCGGTCCAGGCCCGGCCCCCGCTGCTCGGCCGGCACCCGCGCCGACAGTTCCTCCGGCACCCTCAGCGCCACCGTCATGACCGCGCCTCCAGCAGGGCCGGAGCCCCGTAGCGCCCACTGGTCGGCCGCTCGTCCAGCAACCGCAGGAGCGCCGGGACGACCCGCACCGGATCGGGCCTCGGATCGTCGTCGTCCGGTACGGCCGCCGCGTACAGGTCCGTGGCCATGTCCCCCGGATCCACCGCCCAGACCCGCAGCCCCGGCTCCTCGACGCCCAGCACCGCCGCCAGCTGGTCCAGCGCCGCCTTGGACGCCCCGTAGCCGCCCCACGTCTCGTACGCCTCGGCCGCCGCGTCCGAGCTGATCGTCAGCACCGCGCCCGCCGGAGCCGCCCGCAGCGCCGGCAGCGCCTCCTGGACCAGGCCCAGCGCGGCCACGACGTTCACCTCCAGGGCCCGCCGCAGCCCGTCCGCCGGCAGCTCCGCCAGCCGCACCAGAGGCTCAGCGCCCAGCGCGCTCGCGTTGCTGACCAGCAGATCCACCCCGCCCAGCCGCCCCGCCTCCGTCACCAGCCCGGTCCGGTGCCAGGGGTCGGTGACGTCCCCGGGCAACGCCGTCACGCGCGTGCCGTACGCCTCCAGCGCCGCCGCCGTGTCCTTGAGCACCTCAGGGGTCCGGGCGTCGAGCACCAGGTCCCAGCCCCGAGCCGCCAGCGCCTCGGCGAGCGCTCGGCCCAGTCCCTTCGACGCTCCCGTGATGATCGCGACCGGCATGACACACGTCCCCTCGTCGTCCCCGCCGCCACCCGTCCGGTACGGCGTGATCCTCAACGTAGGAACCGGGCCCCGCCCGCCGCCTCGGGCACCGGCCCCAACCGGGCAGGGCCCTTCGCCCTAGGCCGGAAGGGCGGGACTTCCGTCCTAGGCCCACCGCCCTAGGCGGCGGCGGTCACAGGTCCGATCCCCCCTGTCACCCCCCGCCGGTACCGTGAGGACATGAGTCACGGCCCCCGGTCCGGCCTCGCCGCGGTGAGTTCCGCGCTGCTGGCCATGAGCAGGCATCTAGAGGTGCGCGACGTCCTCAAGACGATCGTCGCCTCGGCCCGCGAGCTGCTCGACGCCCAGTACGCCGCCCTCGGCGTCCCCGACGACCACGGCGGCTTCGCCCAGTTCGTGGTCGACGGCGTCAGCGACGAGCAGTGGAAGGCCATCGGCCCCCTGCCGCGCCAGCACGGCATCCTCGCCGCGATGCTCCACGAGGCCACGCCCGAGCGACTCGCCGACGTCCGCGAGGACCCCCGCTTCGGGGGCTGGCCCTCCGCCCACCCCGACCTGGTGGACTTCCTGGGGCTGCCGATCCGCGACGGCGACGAGATCATCGGGGCCCTGTTCCTCGCCAATAAGCTGCCCCCTGTGGGGGGACACCCCCCACACCCCCCGTGCCCCGAACCCGAGGGCACCTGCGGCTTCACGCCGGACGACGAGGAACTGCTCGGCATCCTCGCCCAGCACGCCGCCATCGCCCTCACCAACGCACGCCTGTACGAACGCAGCCGCGAGCTGACCATCGCCGAGGAGCGCTCCCGCCTCGCCCACGAGCTGCACGACGCGGTCAGCCAGAAGCTCTTCTCGCTGCGCCTGACCGCCCAGGCCGCCACCGCCCTGGTCGACCGCGACCCCGCGCGGGCCAAGGGCGAGCTGCAGCAGGTCGCCGCCCTCGCCGCGGAGGCCGCCGACGAGCTGCGCGCCGCCGTCGTGGAGCTGCGCCCCGCCGCTCTGGAGGAGGACGGCCTCGTCGCCACCCTGCGCACCCAGATCCAGGTCCTCGACCGCGCCCACACCGCGCGCGTGACCTTCGCGGGACACGGGGTCAAGGCCCTGCCCGCCGCCCAGGAGGAGGCGATGCTGCGCGTCGCCCAGGAGGCGCTGCACAACGCCCTGCGCCACTCCGCCGCGGCACGCGTCGACGTGACCCTGCACCGCAGGGGCACCGGGGCCGTACTGCGGGTCACCGACGACGGCAGCGGCTTCGACCCGCGCACGGTGCGCCGCGCGGGACGCCACCTCGGCCTGGTCTCGATGCGAGACCGGGCCAACGGCACCGGGGGAAGACTCACCGTGCAGTCCGCGCCCGGCAAGGGCACCACGATCGAGATGGAGGTCCCCGGTGGCTGACGCAATCAAGGTGCTGCTCGTCGACGATCACCAGGTGGTCCGCCGGGGCCTGCGCACCTTCCTGGAGGTGCAGGACGACATCGTGGTGGTGGGGGAGGCCGCCGACGGCGCCGAAGGAGTCGACCGCGCCCAGGAACTGAAACCCGACGTGATCCTCATGGACGTCAAGATGCCCGGCATGGACGGCGTCGAGGCGCTGCGCAGGCTCCGCGAGCTGGACAACCACGCGCGCGTGCTGGTCGTCACCAGCTTCACCGAGCAGCGCACCGTCGTCCCGGCCCTGCGCGCGGGCGCGGCGGGTTACGTCTACAAGGACGTCGACCCCGACGCGCTGGCGGGTGCCATCCGCTCCGTCCACGCCGGCCACATCCTGCTCCAGCCCGAGGTCGCCGGCGCCCTGCTGAGCCAGGAGGAGAGCAATTCCGGCCAGGGCAGGGCGGGTTCACTCACGGAGCGCGAGCGCGAGGTGCTGGGCCTGATCGCGGACGGCCGCTCCAACCGGGAGATCGCCCGGGCGCTGGTGCTCTCCGAGAAGACCGTCAAGACCCACGTCTCGAACATCCTCATGAAGCTCGACCTGGCGGACCGCACCCAGGCCGCGCTGTGGGCCGTACGCCACGGCGTGACCGGCTGACGGAAGGTTCCCTTCCGGTCGGAGATTCATACCGTCGTGGGAATGTCCCCCATATGGCGCATCCTTTGCGGGGTCCGGCCGTTCTCCAGTGCGTGCCGCGGCGACTGCCGCGGCAATCGCAAGGAGGGCTTGTAAGTGAAGAACCTGAAGAAGGCAGCGGCCGTGACGATGGTGGCCGGCGGGCTGATCGCCGCCGGCGCGGGGATGGCCTCCGCCACCGACGGCTCCCAGGCCCACGGCGAGGCCATCGGCTCCCCGGGCGTCGCCTCCGGCAACCTCGTCCAGGCGCCGATCCACATCCCGGTCAACGCCGTCGGCAACAGCGTCAACGTCATCGGCGTCCTGAACCCGGCCTTCGGCAACCTGGGCGTCAACCACTGACCCAGATCGCCAACGATGCCTGCGGCCTCCCGGGACCCCGGGAGGCCGATCGGCACCAACCAGCCTGTCCGGCGCTTGAGGACGAGGCCGTTCAGGCCGAAAGCGGGGTCTGGGGGCGCAGCCCCCAGCTCGCTCACACCAAGGCGGGGTACGGGCCGGCGAACGATCACCTCACCCCCGTTCCTCCACAACGGAGTTGTACGCCGCGACCAGGGCCCGCCGAGCCGTCCGCTCCACCGGCCGCAAGGCTTCCCCCCGTGCCGCCATCTCGGACGCGCTCACCGCACCACCGTGACCGTTCTCATACGCCAGCGACACCAGCGCCCCCACCCGCTGCGCCAACTCCAGTACCCGCACCGCCCGCGGCGGATACCCCGGCGCCAGTACCTCCCGACCGCGTTCGGCCCGCGCCCGGTACGCCGCGACCGCCGCCTCCGCCACCGGCCCCGACCCGGCCACGTCCAGCCGCGTCAGCACCTCCGTCGCGTCACGCAGCGCCTCCGCCAGCTCCCGCTCCGCCTCCCCGAGCGAGGGCACGTCCGCGGGCGGCGCCTCCCGCACCGGCAGGCAGTGCCAGACGACCTCGACATGCACGTCACCCTCGGGCCCGGCCTCGTGCACCTCCGGCACCAGCCCCACCGCCGCACCGTGACAGACCACCGCCTCCTCCGCCTCCAGCGCCCGCGCGTTGAAGTCCGGCGGCCCGCTCAGCCCCAGCGGATGACCCGGCGCGGGCAGCGCCACCCGCAGCCCCGTCGCCCCGAGCGCCCGCAGCCGGCCGAGCGCCAGCGTGAGACCGACGGGCGCCGGTTCGCCCGGCAGCCCCTCCACCCGGTGCACCGCGTCCTCCCCGACGATCGCCACCGCGGCGTCATCAGGCGAGACCATTCCGGCAATAAGGGCATTTCCCCAGGCGGCAAGGCGCCCTGCGCGTGGTTCCGAGAGCATGCCCCCACCCTAAGGACCGGACCGATGGAACGGTGATGCCGACCGGTGGCGTAGATTTCCTGGAGGGCCTGCGCCCACCGGCGCGGCGGCCCGAGCCAAGGCGTACGCGACAGCCGAGACCGGCCACAATGCAAGGGGAGACAACGCGCTCATGAGCGATGTTCTGGAGCTTCAGGACGTATCCGTGGTCCGCGAGGGCCGGGCTCTGGTGGACCAGGTCTCCTGGTCGGTGAAGGAGGGCGAACGCTGGGTCATCCTCGGCCCCAACGGCGCCGGCAAGACCACCCTCCTCAATGTCGCGTCCAGCTACCTCTACCCCAGCCAGGGCACCGCCACCATCCTCGGCGAGACCCTCGGCAAGCCCGGCACCGACGTCTTCGAGCTGCGCCCGCGCATCGGCATGGCCGGCATCGCCATGGCCGACAAGCTGCCCAAGCGTCAGACGGTCCTGCAGACGGTCCTGACCGCCGCGTACGGCATGACGGCGGGCTGGCACGAGGACTACGAGGACATCGACGAGCAGCGCGCCCGCGCCTTCCTCGACCGCCTCGGCATGACCGAGTACCTGGAGAGGAAGTTCGGCACCCTCTCCGAGGGCGAGCGCAAGCGCACCCTCATCGCCCGCGCCCTGATGACCGACCCCGAGCTGCTGCTCCTGGACGAGCCGGCCGCCGGCCTCGACCTCGGCGGCCGCGAGGACCTCGTCCGCCGCCTCGGCCGCCTCGCCCGCGACCCCATCGCACCCTCCATGATCATGGTCACCCACCACGTCGAGGAGATCGCGCCGGGCTTCACCCACGTCCTGATGATCCGTCAGGGCAAGGTCATGGCCGCCGGCCCGCTGGAGCTCGAACTCACCTCCCGCAACCTCTCCCTCTGCTTCGGACTCCCGCTCGTCGTCGAGCAGAACGGCGACCGCTGGACCGCACAGGGCCTGCCCCTGTCCTGACCCGCCCGCCCCGTGCGCCCTGTCCCCAGCCCACCCGACGGACCTACCATGACCATGTGAACGACATCGACGCATGGGTGTGGTGGCTCGTCGCCGCGGCAGCGCTCGGAATCCCGCTCGTCGTGACCGCGATGCCGGAGTTCGGGATGTTCGCCGTCGGCGCGGTCGCCGCCGCCGTGGCCTCCGGGTTCGGCGCGGACCTCGTCGTCCAGGTCCTCGTCTTCGTCGTCGTATCGGTCGCCCTCATCGCGGTCGTACGGCCCGTCGCCGCCCGGCATCGCTCCCAACGGCCCCAACTGGCCACGGGAATCGACGCCCTGAAGGGCAGACAGGCCGTCGTCGTGGAGCGGGTCGACGGCTCCGGTGGCCGGATCAAACTCGCCGGCGAGATCTGGTCGGCACGCGCACTGGACACCGGGCGCGCCTTCGAAGCGGGTGAGGAAGTCGACGTCGTGGACATCGAGGGGGCCACGGCGATCATCATGTGACCCGCCGTGCGCAAGTGGCCCGAACGGCCCCCGAGTCGTGCGACGGTCTGTCAGACTCGACCAGCAAGATCCTCAACAGCCGTAAGATCAGCAGTCGTCAGGGTCGGAGAAGGGGACGGACAACCACGATGGAACCGGTCATCATCGTCTTGATCATCCTGGTGGTGTTGGTCTTCATCGCCCTGATCAAGACCATCCAGGTCATCCCGCAGGCCAGCGCCGCCATCGTCGAGCGCTTCGGCCGCTACACGCGGACACTGAACGCGGGCCTCAACATCGTGGTCCCCTTCATCGACACCATCCGCAACCGCATCGACCTGCGCGAACAGGTCGTCCCCTTCCCGCCGCAGCCGGTCATCACCCAGGACAACCTGGTCGTCAACATCGACACCGTCATCTACTACCAGGTGACCGACGCCCGCGCCGCGACCTACGAGGTGGCCAGCTACATCCAGGCCATCGAGCAGCTCACCGTCACCACCCTGCGCAACATCATCGGCGGCATGGACCTGGAACGGACCCTGACCTCCCGCGAGGAGATCAACGCGGCCCTGCGCGGCGTCCTCGACGAGGCCACCGGCAAGTGGGGCATCCGCGTCAACCGCGTCGAGCTCAAGGCCATCGAACCGCCCACCTCCATCCAGGACTCGATGGAGAAGCAGATGCGCGCCGACCGCGACAAGCGCGCCGCCATCCTCCAGGCCGAAGGTGTCCGGCAGTCCGAGATCCTGCGCGCCGAGGGCGAGAAGCAGTCCCAGATCCTGCGCGCCGAAGGTGAGGCCAAGGCCGCCGCCCTGCGCGCCGAGGGTGAGGCCCAGGCCGTCCGCACGGTCTTCGAGGCCATCCACGCCGGCGACCCGGACCAGAAACTGCTCTCCTACCAGTACCTCCAGATGCTCCCGAAGATCGCCGAGGGCGACGCCAACAAGCTCTGGATCGTCCCCAGCGAAATCGGCGACGCCCTCAAGGGCCTGTCGGGAGCCATGGGCAACTTCGGCGGCCTGGGCGGCGGCGGAGGCAACGCCACCCCCAGCGTCCCCGCCCAGGAACGCCGAGAGAAGCCGACGATCGACTAGTCAGTTTTTTCCGCCGGTCCCCATCCGCGCCCCGAAAGGGGCGCGGGGCTCTGTCGATATGCGGCTCCGCCGCGTGGGCGCGACCAGCCACACACAACCCGCAGCCGGGCAGCAAGCCCAAACCCCGACGGCGCAGCCGTCACGCCGCGTCCAGCACCAACCACCCCGGCAGCGCCTCGAAGTCATCCCGAGCCAGCGCCAGCAACATCGCATCGGCGGGCGTAGGCTCGAACGGCTCCCGAAGCAACGGCATCCCCGCCTGCTCAGGCGTCCGGTTCGCCTTGCGGTGATTGTCCTGCGCACACGAGGCCACCGTGTTCAGCCACGAGTCCCGCCCACCGTGCGACCTCGGCACCACGTGGTCGACGGTCGTCGCCCGCCGCCCGCAGTACGCGCACCGGTGCCGGTCCCGGACCAGCACGCCCCGCCTCGACCAGGGTGCGCGTCTTCGAAAGGGCACCCGTACGTATTGGCAGAGCCTGATCACCCGCGGAGCCGGTATGTCGAGCGCGGCTCCGCGCATCCGCAGTTCGGGGTGGGCCTGCTCGACGACGGCCTTGTCCTGGAGCACCAGAACGACGGCTCGGTTCAACGTCACCGTCGACAACGGCTCGAAGCTCGCGTTCAGCACCAGCGTGTCCCGCATACCAGCCCACCTCCCGTGTGCACCGGCCCACCCCGTGGCGGGCTGGGATCAACTCTGGCCGGGCACGCCGAGATGGACAACGCAATATCCGCTGCTCCAGGGGCGACGATGCCCCCCGCCACCCCTGGCAATAAAATGCCCGCCCCTGATCCATTCCAAGACCGGGGGCGGGCAAACGTTCCATGAACGCTCGGAACGCTCAGCTGTCGGCGGGAATCTCGTACTCACCGATCAGCTGGGCACGCGCGATCGTGTGGAACCGCAGATTGAAGCCGACGAACGCCGGGCTCCCCTCCGCGTCCGGGCCGAGCTTCTCCTGGTCCACGGCGTACACCGTGAACACATACCGGTGCGGCCCGTCCCCGGGCGGCGGCGCGGCACCGCCGAAGTCCTTGCTGCCGTAGTCGTTGCGCGCGTGTACGGCACCCTGGGGCAGCCCCTCGAACGTGCCGCTGCCCGCGCCCACCGGCAGCTCGGTCACCGACGCCGGAATGTCGAACACCACCCAGTGCCAGAACCCGCTGCCCGTGGGGGCGTCCGGGTCGTAGCAGGTCACGGCGAAACTCTTGGTCTCGGCGGGGTAGCCCTCCCACCGCAGCTGCGGAGAGGTGTCGCCGGCCGCGTGGACCTGAGCGTCCTTGAGCGTCCCGCCCTCCTGGACGTCGTCACTCGTGACCGTGAACGACGGCACGGGCGGGTGGAAGTCATGGGGGAGCGGACGCCGCTTCAGCTCGGTCACCTCGGTACCTCCTGATGGTCTTCTGGTGCAGAGGTGACCGAGCCTAGATCCATCAGAACCAGTTGCGCTTGCTGCCGACCTCCGACAGCCACTGGTTGAGGTACGCCGTCCAGTCGGTGCCCTGGTAGTCGTTCAGTCCCACCTTGAAGGAACGGAACGTGTCACTGCCCTCGCTGAACAGCCCGGGCTTCTTGTCCATCTCCAGGACGACGTCCATCGCCTGCGCGTCGGCCACGAAGCTCAGCTCGACCTGGTTCAGACCCCGGTACTGCTGCGGCGGCAGGAACTCGATCTCCTGGTAGAAGGGCAGCTGCTGCCGCGTCCCCCGGATGTGGCCACGCTCCATGTCGGCGCTCTTGAACCGGAAGCCCAGCCCGATGAACGCGTCCAGGATCGCCTTCTGCGCCGGCAGCGGATGCACGTTGATCGGGTCCAGGTCACCGGAGTCCACGGCACGCGCGATCTCCAGCTCCGTGGTGACGCCGATGTTCATCCCGCGCAGCGACTGCCCGTCGATCATCGTGATCGGGGTCTCCCAGGGGATCTCCAGACCGAACGGCACCGCGTGCACGACACCGGCCTTGAGCTCGAAGGCACCACCCAGCCGCACCTTGGTGAACTCGATGTCCTGCTTGTGTTCCTGGTCGCCGCTCTCCACCTCGACCTTGGCCTGGAGCCCGACGGACAGCCCCTCGATCTCCTGGTCGACGGACCCGCCCTGGATCCGCACCTCGCCCTGGACGACACCCCCCGGTACGACGTTGACCTCGTTGAGCACGGTCTCGACCGAAGCCCCGCCGGCCCCCAGGCTCGCGAGCAGCTTCTTGAACGCCATGTCTCTCCCTCTCCAGGCTTGCGTGTGAACCCTTGATCCCTACAAACGCGATCCGGCCGTGGCCGGTTCCGCGTCCCACACCCTGGCAAGCCGGACGCCCTCTGGCCACCCCGCGCACGGACCCGGCTGCGTTACGCTCGGACGGCATGATCGCGAGCCCCGACCGTACGCCCCTGCCCAGGGAATTCTTCGACCGGCCCGTCCTCGAGGTGGCCCCCGACCTCCTGGGCCGCATCCTCGTGCGCGACACCCCGGACGGTCCGATCGCCCTCCGCCTGACGGAGGTCGAGGCCTACGACGGTCAGAACGACCCCGGCTCGCACGCCTACCGCGGTCGCACCCCCCGCAACGACGTGATGTTCGGTCCGCCCGGACACGTGTACGTCTACTTCACCTACGGCATGTGGTTCTGCATGAACCTGGTGTGCGGTCCCGACGGCACCGCGAGCGCCGTTCTGCTCCGCGCCGGCGAGATCATCGAGGGCGCCGAGCTGGCCCGGACCCGTCGACTCTCCGCCCGCAATGACAAGGAACTGGCCAAAGGACCGGCCCGCTTGGCCACCGCCCTGGGCGTGGACCGGGCACTGGACGGCACCGACGCGTGCACGTCCGAGGCCACCCCTCTCCGCATCCTGACCGGCGCCGCCGTGCCGCGCGACCAGGTACGCAACGGTCCACGGACCGGCGTGGCCGGCGAGGGCGGCGTTCATCCGTGGCGCTACTGGGTCGCCGACGACCCGACGGTCAGCCCGTATCGGGCCCATGTCCCGAAGCGGCGCCGAAGTTGACTCTCCTTTGGGGGGCGCGTAACGTAGCCCGAGCCGCTTGACCCGGTTACGGCATTCGCCAGCAGCCGAGAGCGGCCAACCCACTACCTACGACTTCCCTCAGCGGGAGCGAATTCGGCGTGCCCGCATGCCCGAATTCAACTCGCCGGACCCGATTATGAGTCCACGGAGAAATCGGCTAGCGTAGTGAATGTCGAAAGGCCGACGGACGAAAGCCCGAGGGCCAAGACAAAATCCCGCCGACGGGGAATCAGACCGAAAAGGATCTGATAGAGTCGGAAACGCAAGACCGAAGGGAAGCGCCCGGAGGAAAGCCGCGAGAGATTATCTCGGGTGAGTACAAAGGAAGCGTCCGTTCCTTGAGAACTCAACAGCGTGCCAAA
>NZ_JBHXNW010000040.1:44393-77315 GCF_042717365.1 Streptomyces sp. NPDC058534 | reverse complement strand
TAAGCCGAGGGCCTGGCCGGGCTGCTGCTCCCTCGCAGCGAGCACCACGAGCTTCTCCATGCTGTGCTTGCCCGGGGGACGACCCCCGGACCCCCGGCCGGGGCCGTGCCGGTCTGCCCCGGCGGCGGAGGGCCTCAGCCGAGTGCCTTGCCCGGCAGCTCGACCTTCGCGCCCAGCTCCACGAGCTTCTCCATGAAGTTCTCGTAGCCCCGGTTGATCAGGTCGATGCCGTGGACCCGGGAGGTGCCCTGGGCCGCGAGGGCGGCGATCAGGTACGAGAAGCCGCCGCGCAGGTCGGGGATGACCAGGTCGGCGCCCTCCAGCTTGGTCGGTCCGGAGACGACGGCCGAGTGGAGGAAGTTGCGCTGGCCGAAACGGCAGACGGAGCCGCCCAGGCACTCGCGGTAGAGCTGGATGTGGGCACCCATCTGGTTGAGCGCCGAGGTGAAGCCCAGCCGGGACTCGTAGACCGTCTCGTGGACGATGGACAGGCCCGTCGCCTGCGTCAGGGCGACCACCAGGGGCTGCTGCCAGTCCGTCTGGAAGCCGGGGTGCACGTCCGTCTCCAGGGCGATGGACTTCAGCCGGCCGCCCGGGTGCCAGAAGCGGATGCCCTCGTCCTCGATCTCGAAGGCGCCGCCCACCTTCCGGTAGGTGTTGAGGAACGTCATCATCGACCGCTGCTGGGCGCCGCGGACGTAGACGTCGCCCTCGGTCGCCAGCGCCGCCGACGCCCAGGACGCGGCCTCCAGGCGGTCCGACAGGGCGCGGTGGGTGTAGCCGCCCAGCTCGTCCACGCCGGTGACGCGGATCGTGCGGTCGGTGTCCATCGCGATGATCGCGCCCATTTTCTGCAGGACGCAGATCAGGTCCTCGATCTCCGGCTCGACCGCCGCGTTGGACAGCTCCGTGACGCCCTCGGCCAGCACGGCCGTGAGCAGCACCTGCTCGGTCGCGCCGACGGACGGGTACGGCAGGTTGATCTTCGTACCGCGCAGCCGCTGCGGAGCCTCCAGGTACTGGCCGTCCGCCCGCTTCTCGATCTTCGCGCCGAACTGGCGCAGCACCTCGAAGTGGAAGTCGATCGGCCGGCCGCCGATGTCGCAGCCGCCCAGCCCCGGGATGAAGGCGTGCCCGAGGCGGTGCAGCAGCGGGCCGCAGAACAGGATCGGGATGCGCGACGAACCCGCGTGGGCATCGATGTCGGCGACGTTCGCGCTCTCCACGTGGGAGGGGTCCATCACCAGCTCGCCGGGCTCGTCGCCCGGACGGACCGTCACCCCGTGCAGCTGGAGCAGTCCGCGCACCACCCGCACGTCGCGGATGTCCGGCACGTTGCGCAGCCGGCTCGGCGCACTGCCCAGCAGGGCGGCCACCATGGCCTTCGGCACGAGGTTCTTCGCACCGCGGACCCGGATCTCGCCCTCCAGCGGGGTTCCGCCGTGGACAAGCAGTACGTCATCAGCGCCGTTGACGGTCATGAATCTCGCGTTCCGTGGGTTCGGGCAGGGGCCAGAAGGGAAAGGGTAATCGTCTTGTACCCCCCTTCTGTAAGCCTGTGCATGGTCGGGCAACGTCATGGATTCGTCACAACACGTGGCGTTCCCCGGCGCGTACGGGGGGTCACGGCCGTGGGGCGTGCGCGGGGTGCGTGTTCACCCCCGTGCCCCCGATTGCCTCCCCACGGGAGGGGAACATGCGGGATCATGTCAGGCATGACCGAGGTGTCCTCGCTCACGGGGCGGCTGCTCGTGGCAACGCCCGCCCTGGCGGACCCGAACTTCGAGCGCGCGGTGGTGCTCCTTCTCGACCACGACGAGGAGGGCTCCCTCGGTGTCGTCCTCAACCGTCCCACACCGGTCGACGTGGGCGACATCCTGGAGGACTGGGCGGACCTGGCCGGCGAACCGGGCGTGGTCTTCCAGGGCGGCCCGGTGTCGCTGGACTCGGCCCTCGGGGTCGCCGTCGTCCCGGGCGGGGCGTCCGGCGAGCGGGCGCCGCTGGGCTGGCGCCGGGTGCACGGCGCGATCGGCCTGGTCGACCTGGAGGCGCCGCCGGAACTGCTGGCGCCCGCCGTGGGCGCCCTGCGCATCTTCGCGGGGTACGCCGGCTGGGGGCCGGGCCAGCTGGAGGACGAGCTGACGGAGGGCGCCTGGTACGTCGTCGAGTCCGAACCCGGCGACATCTCCTCCCCCTTTCCCGAGCGGCTCTGGCGCGAGGTCCTGCGCCGTCAGCGGGGCGACCTGGCGATGGTGGCCACGTATCCGGACGACCCGTCGCTCAACTGAAGCGTGTGAGCTTCAGTACCCTTGGCGTCTATGAGCACTCTCGAGCCCGAGCGCGGGACTGGTACGGGGACCCTCGTCGAGCCGACGCCGCAGACGTCCCACGGCGACGGCGACCACGAGCGCTTCGCCCATTACGTCCAGAAGGACAAGATCATGGCGAGCGCCCTCGACGGCACCCCCGTCGTGGCGCTGTGCGGCAAGGTCTGGGTGCCGGGCCGTGACCCGAAGAAGTACCCGGTCTGCCCCATGTGCAAGGAGATCTACGAGTCCATGACCGGCGGCGGGGACGAGGGCAAGGGCGGCGACAAGAAGTAGGCGACAAGAAGTAGCGGCCCGGCCCGCACAGACTTTCCGAAGGCCCCCGGAGTGTGCCCGCGCGCACTCCGGGGGCCTTCGTGCGTCCCGGGGTCCCCGGGTCACGAATTGGTTCAGACCTCTTGTGGACATGTTCATGTACTCCCTACTCTCCTGGGTGTTGTGCAGAGCGAAACCGTCATTGCATATGTTGCAACGCACGTCCGGAGGAACACTCCATGAAGCTCGCCCCACGCCTGGCCCTCCTGTTGGCCGCCGCCGTCGTCTCCGCGACCGCCTGCGCCCCCCAGACGTCCGACAACTCCTCCTCCGGCAAGGACGAGAAGAGCGGCACGCTACGGGTCTGGCTCTTCCAGGAGGTCAACACCAAGCCGAAGGAAAAGGTCGTCGACGCGGTCCTCGCCGACTTCGAGAAGGCGCACGCGGACACCGACGTCACCGTCGAGTACATCCCCGTCGAGACCCGCGCCCAGCGCATCAAGGCCGCCTTCAACGACCCCAAGAGCGCCCCGGACGTCATCGAGTTCGGCAACACCGACACCGCCGGCTACGTGAAGGACGGCGGACTCGCCGACGTGACCGAGGAGTTCGGGGACTGGGGCGAGGCCAAGGACACCGACCCCACCGCCCGCCAGTCGGTCACCGTCGACGGCAAGGTCTACGGCGCCCCCTACTTCGTCGGCGTCCGCGCCCTGTACTACCGGACCGACGTCTTCGAGGAGCTGAACCTCGACGTCCCCCGGACCATGGCGGAGGTGGCGTCCACCGCGAAGCAGGTCAGGGCGGCGAAGCCCGACCTGTACGGCCTCGCGGTCGGCGGCGCCTACACCTACGGCGCGATGCCGTTCATCTGGGCCAACGGCGGCGAACTCGCCACCGGCAAGGGCGGCTCGTACGCCTCGGCGATCGACAGCGCCGCCGCCCGCAAGGGCATAGAGGCGTACACGTCGCTGTTCGGCGACGACAACTGCCCGGCCGCCAAGTGCGCGGGCATGGGCGGCAACGACACCGTCACCGCCTTCGCCTCCGGCAAGGCGGCCATGGCGATCGGCGGCGACTTCAGCCACCAGGCCGTGGAGGCCGGCACGGTGAAGGGCAAGTACGCGGTCGTGCCGCTGCCCGGCGTCGAGCCCGGTTCCATAGCCCCGGCCTTCGCCGGCGGCAACAACATCGGCGTCCTCAAGAGCACCTCGCACCGCACCCTCGCCGTCGACCTGATGAAGCGGCTCGCGTCGAAGAAGGCGCAGGCCGACCTGTTCGACGCGATGGGCTTCCTGCCGACCTTCACGGACGTACGGCGGCAGGTGGCGAAGGAGGAGCCGTTCGTGAAGCCGTTCGTCGACACGCTCGCGGCCGGTACGAAGTTCGTTCCGGCCTCGCCGGCGTGGGCGACGATCGACTCCTCGCAGGTGCTGCCGACGATGTTCCAGGAGGTTGTGAGCGGCAAGAAGGACGTGGGCGCTGCCGCTGGGGATGCGGCTCGGAAGATGGACGACGCGTTTGGCTCCGCCGGGTGACGGGGGTGCCTAATGGCCCGGGGGGTGCTGTTGGGGGGCGGGTGCGGGTGGGTCGTGGCTTGTCGCGCCCACGCGGCGGTAGCCGCAAATCCAACACAGCCCCGCGCCCCTTCGGGGGCTCGTCCAGTACCCCTTGGATCTATCTCGCGCCTGCTCTTGTCGTCCTTGGTGGGCTGCTCGTCTATCCCGTTTATCAGCTTGGGCTGATCTCCTTTCTGGAGTACACGCAGGCCCAGGTGTCCGGTGGGGAGGCGACGACCTTCCGGGGGTTCGGGAACTACGCGGAGCTGTTCGGGGACGCGGAGTTCTGGCGGGTGCTGCTCGCCACCGTCGTGTTCGCCGCCGCCTGCGTCGTGTCCACGCTCGCCGTGGGGTGTGCGCTGGCCGTGCTGCTCACCCGGGTGCGGGCCGTGCCGCGGCTCGTGCTGATGCTGGCCGCCCTCGGTGCGTGGGCGACCCCGGCGGTGACCGGGTCGACGGTGTGGCTGCTGCTCTTCGACCCGGACTTCGGGCCGGTCAACCGGATGCTGGGACTCGGCGACCACTCCTGGACGTACGGGCGCTACAGCGCCTTCCTGCTCGTCCTGCTCGAAGTGGTCTGGTGCTCCTTCCCGTTCGTCATGGTGACCGTCTACGCCGGGATCCGGGCCGTGCCCTCGGAGGTGCTGGAGGCGGCCGCGCTGGACGGCGCCTCGCAGTGGCGGATCTGGCGCTCGGTGCTGGCGCCGATGCTCCGGCCGATCCTGGTGGTCGTCACCATCCAGTCGGTCATCTGGGACTTCAAGGTCTTCACCCAGATCTACGTCATGACGAACGGCGGCGGCATCGCCGGCCAGAACCTCGTCCTCAACGTCTACGCCTACCAGAAGGCCTTCGCGTCCTCGCAGTACAGCCTCGGCTCGGCGATCGGCGTCGTGATGATGCTGATCCTGCTCGCCGTGACGCTGGTCTACCTGCGGCTGCTGCGCCGCCAGGGGGAGGAACTGTGAATCTTCCGCCGCGTCTTCCACGCGCGCGTGTGCGTCGTCCGTGGCGGCTGGCGGCCGAGGCGTCGGCGCTGCTGATCGCGGTCGTGGTGGCCTTCCCGCTGTACTGGATGGTGCTGAGCGCCTTCAAACCGGCCGGTGAGATCGAGTCGGCCGAGCCGCGGCCGTGGACCCTGACACCCACGCTGGATTCCTTCCGGCGGGTCTTCGGGCAGCAGGAATTCGGTCGTTACTTTCTCAACAGTCTGCTCGTGGCGGGCACCGTCGTGGTCGCCTCGGCGCTGATCGCGTTCCTCGCGGCGACGGCGGTGACGCGATTCCGGTTCCGTTTCCGGACCACCCTGCTGATCATGTTCCTGGTGGCCCAGATGGTGCCCGTGGAGGCGCTCACGATCCCGCTGTTCTTCCTCATGCGGGACGCCGGCCAGCTGAACACCCTGGGTTCGCTGATCCTGCCCCACATCGCCTTCTCGCTGCCCTTCGCGATCTGGATGCTGCGGGGCTTTGTGAAAGCCGTGCCGGAGGCCCTGGAGGAGGCCGCCTACATGGACGGGGCGAGCCGGTCGCGATTCCTCTGGCAGATCCTTTTCCCGCTGGTCTTCCCGGGGCTGGTGGCGACCAGCGTCTTCTCCTTCATCTCGACCTGGAACGACTTCCTGTTCGCCAAGTCGTTCATCATCAGCGACACCTCGCAGTCGACGCTGCCGATGGCGCTGCTGGTCTTCTACAAGCCGGACGATCCCGACTGGGGCGGCGTGATGGCCGCGTCCACGGTGATGACGATTCCGGTGCTGGTCTTCTTCGTACTCGTGCAACGACGACTCGTCTCCGGCCTCGGCGGAGCGGTAAAGGACTGACGTGACGGACGTGACCGACGTGACCGACGTGATTCCCCAGCCACAGCAAGTGACGTCCGGCGAGGGCGGCTTCTTCACCCTCGGTCCCGACACGAAGGTGGTGGCGGACGAGGGCACCGGGCCCACCGAACGGTGGCTCCGCGCCACGCTGGGCGCGGCCACCGGCCTGCCGCTGGCGCCCGGCACGGGGGACGACGGCGTCGTCCGCCTGTCCCTCGACGCCGGACTGCCCGACGAGGGCTACCGCCTCGACGTCGCGCCGACCGGCGTGCGTCTGACGGGCGGCGGACCGGCCGGCCTCTTCTGGGGCGCCCAGACGCTGCGGCAGCTGCTCGGCCCGGACGCCTTCCGGCGCGCGCCGCTGCCCGACCGCCGGTGGCGGCTGCCGTCGGTCCGTATCGAGGACGCGCCCCGCTTCCGCTGGCGCGGACTGATGCTGGACGTCGCCCGGCACTTCATGCCGAAGGACGGTGTCCTGCGCTACCTGGACCTGATGGCCGCCCACAAACTCAACGTCCTGCACTTCCACCTGACGGACGACCAGGGCTGGCGCGTCGAGATCAGGCGGCACCCGAAGCTCACCGAGACCGGCTCCTGGCGGGCCCGCACCAAATGGGGTCACCGTGCCTCGCCGCTGTGGGAGGACAAACCCCACGGCGGTTACTACACCCAGGAGGACATCCGGGAGATCGTCGCCTACGCCGCCGAACGGCACATCACCGTCGTCCCCGAAATCGACGTACCGGGTCACTCGCAGGCCGCCATCGCCGCGTATCCGGAACTCGGCAACACCGATGTGATCGACACCACCGCCGTCTCCGTCTGGGACACCTGGGGCGTCTCCCCGAACGTACTCGCCCCCACCGAGAACACACTGCGCTTCTACGAGGGCGTGTTCGAGGAACTCCTGGAGCTTTTCCCCTCGGAGTTCATCCACATCGGCGGCGACGAATGCCCCAAGGAGCAGTGGCGGCGCTCGGCCACCGCGCAGGCCCGCATCGAGGAACTCGCCCTCGCGAACGAGGACGAACTCCAGGCCTGGTTCATCCAGCACTTCGACACCTGGCTGAGCGAACGCGGACGCCGGCTCATCGGCTGGGACGAGATCCTGGAGGGCGGACTCGCCAAGGGCGCGGCCGTGGCCTCCTGGCGCGGGTACGCGGGCGGGATCGCCGCCGCACGCGCGGGACACGACGTGGTGATGTGCCCCGAGCAGCAGGTGTACCTGGACCACCGGCAGCACGCGGGTGAGGACGAGCCGGTGCCGATCGGCTTCGTGCGCACCATGGAGGACGTCTACCGGTTCGAGCCGGTTCCGGCGGAGCTGACACCGGACGAGTCCGGACATGTGATCGGCACCCAGGCGAACGTGTGGACCGAGGTGATGGAGAACCAGGCGCGCGTCGACTACCAGACCTTCCCGAGGCTCGCCGCGTTCGCCGAGGTGTCCTGGAGCGCCCTGCCCGCCCCGGCCGACCGGGACTTCGACGCCTTCGAGGGGCGGATGACCGCCCACTACCGGCGACTTGACGCCCTGGGCGTCGGCTACCGGCCGCCCGGCGGCCCGCTGCCCTGGCAGCGGCGGCCCGGCGTGCTCGGCCGGCCGATCGACGGGCCACCGCCGAACAAGTAAGGAGAAAGCCCCTGAACGTCACCTGAGAGTGGCAACTCGCACGCATCGCGCGTAGTTCCGATCGCCGGATATCCCCAGGTAAACCCGCAGCCTTATGGGCAAGTCGGGCGAATGCCTCCTAGCGGACCCCTGCGTTCGGGCCCTGCAAAGATGTGCCAGAGTTGCCACGTCCGCCCTGTCAGGTCGTACCGTACGGCCACATGGGCGGGACCAGGTGGGACAGCGGGAAGGGGCAGTCGGTTTGACCACGCACGCACCGCAGGCGGCGCAGGCCGTCACGCTGCCCACGACTCTGGACGAGGCCGTGGCGGCGCTGGCCGCCATGCCGGCCGCCGTGCCCGTCGCGGGCGGCACCGACCTGATGGCCGCGGTCAACTCCGGCCAGCTCAGGCCCGCCGCGCTGGTGGGTCTCGGCCGGATCAGCGAGATCCGCGGCTGGCAGTACCAGGACGGCCACGCGCTGCTCGGCGCGGGCCTCACCCACGCCCGCATGGGCCGCCCCGACTTCGCCGCGCTCATCCCGGCGCTCGCCGCCGCCGCGCGTGCGGCCGGACCGCCGCAGATCCGCAACGCCGGCACCCTGGGCGGCAACATCGCCTCGGCCGCCCCCACAGGGGACGCGCTGCCGGTGCTGGCCGCCCTGGAGGCGACGCTGATCATCGCGGGCCCGGACGGGGCCCGCCGGGAGATGCCGGTCTCGCACCTGCTGGCCGGCATGGAGATGCTCCGCGCGGGCGAGCTGATCGGCTACGTGCGCATGCCGCTGCTGCACGCGCCGCAGGTCTTCCTGAAGGCGACCGGACGCACCGGTCCGGGCCGAGCTACGGCCTCCGTCGCGCTGGTCCTCGACCCCGCCCGGCGCGGGGTGCGCTGTGCCGTGGGCGCCATCGCGCCGATGCCGCTGCGGCCCCTGGAGGCCGAGCAGTGGGTGGCCTCGCTCATCGACTGGGACAACGGCCGCGCGATCGTCCCGGAGGCGCTGCACGGCTTCGGCGAGTACGTCGCCGCCGCCTGCATCCCCGACCCGGTCCCGGCCGAGGACGGCTCCGTGGCGCAGCTCCCGCCCGCCGTACTGCACCTGCGGCGCACCGTCGCCGCGCTGGCCCGACGAGCACTGGGGAGGGCGCTGTCGTGACCGACGACCAGCACGGCGACCGGCACGGCGACCGGTACGACGACCGGCACGGCGACCGGTACGACGACCGGCACGGCGACCGGTACGACGACCGGCACGGCGACCGGTACGACGACCGGTACGACGACCGCCACGGACAGGGCACGCCCCCGAGCGGCGGCCGCTGGGACCCGCTGCCCCAGGGCGACTACGACGACGGCGCCACCGCCTTCGTGAAGCTCCCCGAGGGCGGCGTGGACGCGCTCCTCGCCTCCTCCGACAGCCCGCTCGCCGCACCCGGACACGGTTACGTGCCGCCGCAGATCACGGTCACGCCCGCCACCGGCACCGACCCGGCCGCCACCGGCTCCTGGACGATGCCGTCCGCCCCCGTGGACGGCACCCAGTGGCAGGTGCCGGACACCGGGCAGGAGCACGCCGCTCAGCAGGGCTATGCCGACTACCCGCCGCCGCACGACCCCTACGGCGGAGCCGCGCCCTACGACGCGAACGCCGGGCACGGCGACGGCGAACGGTTCACCTACCGGCCCGGCGCCACCGGCCAGTGGGACTTCTCCGAGGCCGCGCCCCCCGAGGACGCGGAGCCGGGGTCCGGCCAGGACGTGACCGGACAGTGGTCCATCCCCGTCGCCGGCGGCGACCTGCCGGACGAGTCGGGCGAGTTCACCACCTCGTCCCTGGCCGAGCAGTGGGGCACCGGCGCTCCGGCCACCCTGCCCGGCGGCGCCCCCGCGCCCTGGGCGACCCAGCCCGCCGGGCAGCCGTGGGGCGACCGGGCGGCGGAGGCCGGACCGGGCGGCGACGAGCAGCTGACGTCCAGTATTTCCCGCGCGCCCGAACACCCTGCCGATCCGTACGCCCACGCACCCGCCGAACCGGCCCCGGGGGCGGCCCCCGTGGCACCGGCGGCCGACGACACGGCGACCGACGGTCCCCGTGGTGCCGAGGAGGCCCCTGAGAGCCCCGCTGGGCGCTCGGCGGGCACCGCGGAGGACGCCGCCATCGCGGAATCCGCCCCGGAGGTCGCAGAGGGGCCCGTGACGGGCCCGGCCGTCGGACCCGGTGACCGGACCGACCCGGCCGACGGAGCCGACCCTTCCGAGCCGAGCGACCCCACCGGTCCGACGGGCCAGGTCGCCTCGACCGACCGGACCGACCGGACCGACCGGACCGACCGGAGTGACCAGAACGACCGGAACGACCAGGCCGGCCGGACCGGTTCCGCCGCCCAGGCCGAGCGCCCGACGGACCCGGCCGACCCGGCCGACCCGGCCGACCGCACCGACCCGGCCGAGACCCGTACCGCTGTGCGGGCCGACGTACAGGCCGCCCCGCCGGCCGACGACGAGCGCGCCCCCGCCGCCGCGCACGACGAGCACCCCCTCGCCTCGTACGTGCTGCGGGTCAACGGCGCCGACCGGCCCGTCACCGACGCCTGGATCGGCGAGTCGCTGCTCTACGTGCTGCGGGAGCGGCTCGGCCTCGCGGGCGCCAAGGACGGCTGCTCGCAGGGCGAGTGCGGCGCCTGCAACGTGCAGGTCGACGGACGTCTCGTCGCCTCCTGCCTGGTCCCGTCCGTGACCGCGGCCGGCAGCGAGGTGCGTACGGTCGAGGGCCTGGCCGCCGACGGGCAGCCGTCGGACGTGCAGCGGGCGCTCGCCCGGCGCGGTGCGGTGCAGTGCGGCTTCTGCGTGCCCGGCATGGCGATGACCGTGCACAACCTCCTGGAGGGCAACCCGGCGCCGACCGATCTGGAGGCCCGCCAGGCCCTGTGCGGCAACCTGTGCCGCTGCTCCGGGTACCGCGGTGTCCTGGAGGCGGTCCAGGAGGTCGTCGCCGAGCGCGAGACACACGCCGGCGCCGACGCGCACACCGCCGCGGACGGCGACGAGCCCCGCATCCCGCACCAGGCCGGTCCGGGCGCGGGCGGCGTCCACGCGTCGGCCTTCGAGTCCCAGCCACCGCCCGGCGCGCCGGACGCCCCGGCACCGCACGACCAGCCCTACGGCGACGGACCGCACGGTGACCAGCCGTACGACCGGCACCACGGCCAGGACGGAGGCCACGCGTGAGCAACGACGCCGCGACTGCGGAGGCCGCGGGACCAGCCGAGGCGGCGCCCCCCGCCCCCGAGCCGATCCCGCACGGCCTCGGCGCGTCCCTGCCGCCCGCCGACGCCCGCGCCAAGACGGAGGGCACCTTCCCGTACGCCGCCGACCTGTGGGCCGAGGGCCTGTTGTGGGCGGCCGTACTGCGCTCACCGCACCCGCACGCGCGCATCGTGTCCATCGACACCACCCACGCGCGGGAGATGCCCGGCGTCCGCGCGGTCGTCACCCACGAAGACGTGCCCGGCGCCGTGCTGCACGGACGCGGCCGGGCCGACCGCCCGGTCTTCGCCTCCGAGGTGGTACGCCACCACGGCGAGCCCCTCGCCGCCGTCGCCGCCGACCACCCCGACACCGCGCGGATGGCCGCCGCCGCCGTCACCGTCGAGTACGAGGTGCTCGACCCGGTGATCGACCCCGAGCAGGCCTTCGAGGCCGAGCCGCTGCACCCCGACGGCAACCTGATCCGGCACATCCCGCTGCGCCACGGCGACCCGGACGCGGCCGGCGAGATCGTCGTCGAGGGCCTCTACCGCATCGGCCGCCAGGACCCGGCGCCGATAGGAGCCGAGGCGGGCCTGGCCGTACCGCGCCCCGACGGCGGCGTGGAGCTGTACCTGGCCTCCACCGACCCGCACGGCGACCGGGACTCGGCCGCCGAGTGCTACGGCCTGACGCCCGAACAGGTGAAGATCGTCGTCACCGGGGTGCCGGGCGCCACCGCCGACCGCGAGGACCAGGGCTTCCAACTCCCCCTCGGCCTGCTCGCGCTGAAGACCGGCTGCCCGGTGAAACTCACCGCCACGCGCGAGGAGTCCTTCCTCGGCCACACCCACCGGCACCCCACCCTCCTGCGCTACCGCCACCACGCGGACGCCGAGGGCCGGGTGGTGAAGGTCGAGGCGCAGATCCTGCTCGACGCGGGCGCCTACGCCGACACCTCGTCGGACGCCCTGGCCGCCGCCGTCGCCTTCGCCTGCGGGCCGTACGTCGTCCCGAACGCCTTCATCGAGGGCTGGGCCGTACGCACCAACAACCCGCCCTCCGGCCATGTGCGCGGCGAGGGCGCCATGCAGGTCTGCGCCGCCTACGAGGCGCAGATGGACAAGGTCGCAAAGAAGCTCGGCCTCGACCCGGCCGAGGTGCGGCTGCGCAACGTGCTGGCCACCGGGGACGTGCTCCCCACCGGCCAGACCGTCACCTGCCCCGCCCCGGTCGCCGAACTCCTCCAGGCCGTACGCGACTTCCCGCTCCCCGCGCTGCCCAAGGACACACCCGAGGACGAGTGGCTGCTGCCCGGCGGCCCCGAGGGCGCGGGCGAACCGGGCGCGGTGCGCCGGGGTGTGGGCTACGGCATCGGCATGGTGCACATGCTCGGCGCCGAGGGCGCGGACGAGGTCTCCACCGCCACCGTGAAGGTCCAGGACGGCGTGGCGACGGTGCTGTGCGCGGCCGTCGAGACCGGCCAGGGCTTCACCACGCTCGCCCGGCAGATCGTGCAGGACACCCTCGGCGTCGACGACGTGCAGGTGGCGCCCGTCGACACCGACCAGCCCCCGGCCGGCGCGGGCTGCCGCGGCCGCCACACCTGGGTGTCCGGCGGCGCGGTGGAACGGGCGGCCAAGATGGTCCGCACCCAGCTCCTCCAGCCCCTGGCGCACCAGTTCGGGATGTCGACCGAGCTGCTCCAGATCACCGACGGCAAGATCACCTCGTACGACGGCGTGCTGTCGACCACGGTCGCCGAGGCGCTGGACGGCAAGGAACTGTGGGCCACCGCCCAGTGCCGTCCGCACCCGACCGAACCGCTGGACGAGACCGGCCAGGGTGACGCCTTCGTCGGCATGTCCTTCTGCGCGATCCGCGCGGTGGTCGACGTCGACATCGAGATCGGCTCGGTACGGGTGGTGGAACTGGCCGTCGCACAGGACGTGGGCCGGGTGCTCAACCCGGCCCAGCTGACCGCCCGGATCGAGGCGGGCGTCACCCAGGGCGTCGGCATCGCGCTCACCGAGAACCTCCGCACCCCGCGCGGCCTGATCCGCCACCCCGACCTGACCGGCTACGCCCTCCCGACCGCCCTTGACACCCCGGACATCCGGATCGTGAAGCTCGTCGAGGAACGCGACGTGGTCGCCCCCTTCGGCGCGAAGGCGGTCAGCGCGGTGCCGGTGGTGGCCTCCCCGGCGGCCGTCGCCTCCGCCGTACGCGCGGCCACGGGCCGCCCGGTGAACCGGCTCCCGATCCGGCCCCAGGCCGCGGTGGTCACGGCGAACTGACGCCCCCCGCCCGGGAGGCAACGCGCGCGGCACGGGACGCGTCCTACGTGACGGGACGGACGGGTCCCGTGCGACGGGGCGTTGTCAGTGGCAGGCCCTAGGCTGCGAAGCGGTGGGAACGACTGCCGCTCCCACCGCGCTCAAGCACACTCGGGGGAGACGATGCACGCGGTCACGACGGACACGACGGACACGACGCACGCACCACCGCGCGTGCCGTCCCTGCTGACCCTGGCCCGCCTCACCACGGCCTCGGTCCGGGAGCCGTCCCGCTGCCCGGTGCCGCCGGGGCGCGAGACGCCGCTGTTCTGGACGTCGGCGGCGCTGATCGGCTGTCTGCTCCTGTCGGCGGGCCGGCGCACGGCGTCCGGCCTCGCCCTGGATCTGCCCTACCGGCTGCTGACCCGGGAGTTCGGCCGGGGCCGGGTGGCCCGCTTCGAGGACATCGACTTCCCGCCGGCCCTCACCCACGAGCCCACCCGCCGCTTCCTGCGGGAGACGGGCCTGCCGGAGGACACCTTCCCGCTCCTCGCGGACACCGACGGGATGGCCCTGCCGACCCTCGCGGAGTACTACGGCACGGAGTCCCCGGACGAGCCGCCCGCCCACCTCGTCCGGCTGGGCCGGCTGCCCGACGGCACCGACGTGGTGGTCGACGGCGCGACGGGCGCGGTCTCGACCTGGCACCCGGCCGACGCGGACCCGCGCCCCCTCACCCCGGACGTCTCCACCCTCGTCTTCAGCCTGTGGCTGCTGCACCGCGCGGCAGCCTTGGAGGCCGTGGCGGGATTCGAACCCGCGTAACTCGTGACCCGCCGGTACGGGGCGTGGTCGTACGACCAAGGTCCCGGTCCCGTACCGCCTCCCGACAGGGGTCAAGAGGTGCTGTGGCCCTTACTCTGGCGACCATGACCGTCCCTGAGCCCCGCGACACCGATGTCGCCGTCCCCGCCGTGACCGCCGGCGCCCCCGCCGTTCCCGACGAGACCGTGCTGAGCCGCGCCTACCGGGCGCTGAGTATCGGCATCGTCTCCGTCATCGTGCTGATCGCCTTCGAGGCGACGGCGGTCGGTACGGCGATGCCGGTGGCGGCGCGGGAGCTGGACGGGGTGTCGCTGTACGCGTTCGCGTTCTCGGGGTACTTCACGACGAGTCTGTTCGGGATGGTGCTCTCCGGCCAGTGGTCGGACCGGCGGGGCCCGCTGGCACCGCTGACCTGCGGCATCGCCGCCTTCGCGGTGGGTCTCGTGCTGTCCGGGACGGCCGGCGCGATGTGGCTGTTCATCCTCGGGCGGGCCGTGCAGGGGCTCGGCGGCGGCCTGGTGATCGTCGCCCTGTACGTCGTCGTCGGGCGGGCCTACCCGGAGCGGCTGCGGCCCGCGATCATGGCGGCGTTCGCGGCGGGCTGGGTCGTCCCGTCGATCGTCGGCCCGCTCGCCTCCGGCGCGGTGACCGAGCACCTCGGCTGGCGCTGGGTGTTCGTCGGCATCCCGGTGCTGGTCGTCTTCCCGCTGGCGCTCGCGCTGCCGCAGATACGCGCCCGCGCGTCCGGTGCCGTCGGCGGCGGGGACGCGCCCGCCTCCTTCGACCGCCGCCGCATCCGGCTCGCCCTCGCCATCTCGCTGGGCGCGGGCCTGCTCCAGTACGCCGCCCAGGACCTGCGCTGGGTCTCGCTGCTGCCCGGCGCGGTCGGCGTGGCGCTGCTCGTCCCGGCCGTCCTCGGCCTGCTGCCGCGCGGCACCTACCGGGCGGTGCGCGGCCTGCCCTCCGTGGTGCTGCTGCGCGGGGTCGCCGCCGGGTCGTTCATCGCCGCCGAGTCCTTCGTGCCGCTGATGCTGGTCACCCAGCGCGGCCTCAGCCCGACGCTGGCCGGCCTGTCCCTCGCGGCGGGCGGCGCGACCTGGGCCGCGGGGTCCTGGCTGCAGTCCCGGCCGCGGCTGGAACCCCACCGTGAGCGCCTGATGGCCCTCGGCATGGTCCTGGTGGCGGCGGCCATCACCACGGCACCCAGCGTGCTGATCGACGCCGTACCCGCCTGGACGGTGGCCGTCGCCTGGGGCTTCGGCTGCTTCGGGATGGGCCTGGTGATCTCCTCCACCAGCGTGCTCCTGCTCAAGCTCTCCGCCCCCGAGGAGGCCGGCAGCAACTCCGCCGCCCTCCAGATCTCCGACGGCCTCTCCAACGTCGTCCTGCTGTCGGTCGGCGGAGCGGCCTTCGCGGCCCTCGGCGGCGGCACGGTCAGCCACGCGGCCACGCAGGCGACCGGCTCCCATCCGGCGGCCTTCGCGGCGGTGTTCCTGCCGATGGCGGGCGTGGCGCTGGTGGGGGCGTGGGTGGCGACACGGCTGCGGACGGCATCCTCCTGAGTGGTACCAGTCTGACCCCACTCGTTGGTACCGTTTTGGTATGGCCATGAACCTGCGTCTGCGCGACGACCAGACCGAAGCCCTCAAGCTGCGTGCCGAGGAGGAGGGCGTCAGCATGCACGCGATACTGCTCAGGGCCGTTGACGATTATCTGGGCCGGACGGCTCACGAAGCACTCGTGCGCAAGGCCGCCAAGGAGCAGACCGCGAAGTGGGCCGAACTGTTGGAGCGGCTCAAGTGACCTGCATCTATCTGACGGCCGAGGACGTTCTGGCCATCGCCGACCTCGCAGTCGACGACCAGGACGTCGTCGTCCGTGACGCGGGCCTGCTGGAGTCGGCCGTACATCGCCCGTCGGCGGCCATGTTCGGGCAGGAGGCGTACCCGGACCTGCTCGACAAGGCTGCGGCACTCCTGCAGTCACTCGCGATCAATCGACCCTTCGTCGACGGGAACAAACGGACGGCGTGGACCTCGTGCGTCGTCTTCCTGGCGATGAACGGTGTGCAACCGCGTCCGGACATCGATGCCGCCGAACGCCTGGTGATCGCGGTGGCCACCGGTGACGTGGACGAGGTCAAGACCATCTCCGAGGCGCTACGGGAGCTGTCCGAACCGTCGATGTGACGTCCGTCCCACCCGAGGGTGGCCTGCCCCGGTGCGCGCGTCGATCGTGCCGGGGCGCCGGTAGGGTGGCCCGGTTGTCATACGTGGCCGAGCCGTTCTACCCCCTTCGGAGACCGTGACTACCACCGCCAGCTCCAGCACCTCGCACCACCTGTCCCCGGCCTTCCCCGGCCGTGCCCCCTGGGGCACCGCCAGCAAGCTGCGGGCCTGGCAGGAGGGGGCGATGGAGAAGTACCTCCAGGAACAGCCCCGGGACTTCCTGGCGGTCGCCACCCCCGGCGCCGGAAAGACCACGTTCGCGCTGACGCTGGCGTCCTGGCTGCTGCACCATCACGTCGTGCAGCAGGTGACCGTGGTCGCGCCGACCGAGCACCTGAAGAAGCAGTGGGCGGAGGCCGCGGCCCGGATAGGCATCAAGCTCGACCCCGAGTACAGCGCCGGCCCGCTCAGCCGCGAGTACCACGGCATCGCCATCACGTACGCGGGCGTCGGCGTGCGCCCCATGCTGCACCGCAACCGCGTCGAGCAGCGCAAGACCCTCGTCATCCTCGACGAGATCCACCACGCCGGCGACTCCAAGTCCTGGGGCGAGGCCTGCCTGGAGGCGTTCGAACCGGCCACCCGGCGCCTCGCGCTCACCGGCACGCCCTTCCGGTCGGACACCAACCCGATCCCCTTCGTCCAGTACGAGGAGGGCGACGACGGCATCCGCCGCTCCGCCGCCGACTACACGTACGGGTACGGCTCCGCGCTCGCCGACGGCGTCGTGCGCCCCGTCATCTTCATGAGCTACAGCGGCAACATGCGCTGGCGCACGAAGGCGGGCGACGAGATCGCGGCGCGGCTCGGCGAGCCGATGACCAAGGACGCCGTCAGCCAGGCCTGGCGCACCGCGCTCGACCCGCGCGGCGAGTGGATGCCCGCCGTACTGCGCGCCGCCGACCAGCGGCTCACCGAGGTCCGCAAGGCCATCCCCGACGCCGGCGCCCTCGTCATCGCCGCCGACCAGGACGCCGCCCGCTCCTACGCCAAGCTGATCCGCGAGATCACCGGCGACAAGGCCACCGTCGTACTCTCCGACGACGTGGGCGCGTCCAAGAACATCGACACCTTCAGTCAGAGCACCGCCCGCTGGATGGTCGCCGTCCGCATGGTGTCCGAGGGCGTCGACGTGCCGCGCCTGGCGGTAGGCGTCTACGCCACCACGATCTCCACGCCCCTCTTCTTCGCCCAGGCAGTGGGCCGCTTCGTCCGCTCCAGGCGCCGCGGCGAGACCGCCTCCGTCTTCCTCCCCACCGTGCCCGACCTGCTCACTTTCGCGAACGAGATGGAGCGCGAGCGCGACCACGTCCTCGACAAGCCCAAGAAGGACGGCGAGGAGGACCCGTACGCCGAGTCCGAGAAGGAGATGGACGAGGCGAACCGGGAGCAGGACGAGGACACCGGCGAGCAGGAGCAGTTCTCCTTCGAGGCGCTGGAGTCCGAGGCCACCTTCGACCGGGTCATGTACAACGGCGCCGAGTTCGGCATGCAGGCCCACCCCGGGAGCGAGGAGGAGCAGGACTACCTCGGCATCCCGGGCCTGCTGGAGCCCGACCAGGTCCAACTCCTCCTCCAGAAGCGCCAGGCCCGCCAGATCGCGCACAGCCGCAAGAAGCCCGACGACGAGGCCGACCTGCTCGAACTGCCCGCCGAGCGGCGCCCGGTCGTCTCCCACAAGGAGCTGATGGAGCTGCGCAAGCAGCTCAACACCATGGTCGGCGCCTACGTCCACCAGAGCGGCAAGCCGCACGGCGTGATCCACACCGAACTGCGCCGCGTCTGCGGCGGCCCGCCCAGCGCCGAGGCCACCGGCGGACAGCTGCGCCAGCGCATCGCCAAGGTGCAGGAGTGGGCGACGCGCATGAAGTGACGCCGCCATCCCTCGGAGGCGTGTGCGGTACGTACCGGGACAAACACCGGCAGTGCATAACGGTTGCCGCCCGGATTCTGGACGGAGCCTTCCGCTGAGCGGACCTGGTCGTTACTGTCCCGCTACGCACACGCCCCGTGGCAGCGCCGCCGCGGAGCGCAGCCGTGAAGCGACGGGGCCCGGGTAAGAGGCCGGACCGTCAGCCGATCGGCGGCCTCTGAAGCGCGTCACTGACGGGACTCGGTGACGCATTGCCGCGATGGGGCCGCCGACCTCACCACTAAGGAGTGGGCGTCGTGACCGCGGAGACCTCTCAGACGCTCGACCGGGGACTGCGTGTCCTCAAGCTGCTGGCCGACACGGACCACGGGCTGACCGTCACCGAGCTGTCCCACAAACTGGGCGTGAACCGGACTGTCGTATACCGGTTGCTCGCCACGCTGGAACAGCACGCACTCGTACGCCGTGACCTGGGCGGCCGCGCCAGGGTCGGACTCGGAGTACTGGGCCTGGGCCGCCAGGTGCACCCCCTCGTCCGCGAGGCGGCCATGCCGGCCCTGCGCTCGCTGGCCGAGGACATCGGGGCGACGGCCCACCTGACCCTGGTGGACGGCGCGGAAGCCCTGGCCGTGGCCGTCGTCGAACCCACCTGGACCGACTACCACGTCGCCTACCGCGCCGGCTTCCGCCACCCCCTGGAACGCGGCGCCGCCGGCAAGGCCATCCTCTCCGCCCGCCAGCCGATGCAGCCGTCCGACGACACGGCGGACACCCCCGGCTACACCCTGACCCACGGCGAACTGGAGGCCGGCGCCTGCGGGGCGGCCGCGCCGCTGCTCGGGGTGACGGGCGTGGAGGGCAGCGTGGGCGTGGTCATGCTCTCCGACGTGGTCCCGGAACGAGTGGGCGAACGCGTGATGCACGCGGCCCGGGAGGTGGCGGAGGCGCTGCGGTGACGTGCCTTGCTTCAGCCGTGTGAGGCGTAGGCGACGAAGTCGCTCCAGACGGCGGGGGAGAGGGCGAGCTGGGGGCCGCGCGTTTGCTTGGAGTCCCGGACGCGGACCCCTGAAGCGCCAGTGGGCTCGATGGCCACCTCGATGCAGCTGTCCCCCTGCGAGCCGCTGTAACTGCTCTTGAACCAGGCCAGTTCGGACGTGCTCATAGCGCTCCTCGCATTCGCTTCAGCAGGCTCAGGGAGTCCGCCGGGGTGAGAGCCTGCGAGCGCAGTTTCGCATACCGCTGTTGGAGGATGCTGATCTCTTTCCGGGCCGTGATGAGACGGCCGTTCTCTTGTCCTTCCGAGTACCCGAACCACTCGTTCTCGGGCGTCTCCAGCAGTTGAAGCGGTCCGTCCATCCCCGCATGCGCCGGCTGCCGCAACGGCATCACCTGCACCTCCACGTTCCAATGCTGCTCCACCACGCCCATCACATGGTCGAGCAGCCTCTGTGTCACCTCCTCCCCGCCCGTCTCCCGTACCAGCACCGCCTCTTCCACGATGAAGGTGAACGCGGCCGGCGGCTTCCGAGCCACCGACAGCAACTCCTGCCGTGCCAACCGCGCGGCGATCCGCTGATCCAGTTCGTCTGTGTCCGGCACCGGCGGCACGTTCAGTGACACCGCCCGTGCGTACGCCTCCGTCTGCAACAGACCCGGCATCACGCGGCACTCGTACGTGTAGAGGCTGATCGCTGTCGCCTCCAGCTTCGCCCATTGCCGGAACCAGCTCGCGAGCCCCGGCTGCCGCGACAGATGCTGCACAGCCCCGCTGAGGATGCCGGCCGCGTCCAGCACGTCCTCGGCCCGCCGGACGTACTCAAGCGTGGGAAACCGCCGCCCCTGCTCGACCGACGCCACGGTCTGCACGGAGTACCGAACCCGCTCGGCCAACTCCTCCTGCGTCATTCCGGCCCGCCTCCGGAACCCCTTGACCACGGCCCCGAACGTCCTGAGGCTGTCGGACACGTCGGGCTCACCGCCCCCGCCGACCACGCCCGCATCCACCGCACCGTCCGCCATGGCGGCCACCTTCCGCACGTGATCCCCGCCGCACACTCCGAAGGCGCCCAGGCTTACAGCCCGTTACCACCACTGTCCACTCTTCGTACTCGTACGCTGACCGAGCGTACGAGTAGCCGACCTGGCGGACCGCCCGGCCGAACGTCACGGTGACCCCATGACGCCACTCCCGCCCCACCAACTCCCACTCACCGTACGTATGTTCACCCAGCGCTTCAGCTCCACCCCGCTCGGCGCCCGCCTCGCCCGGCACCTCGCGGCCACCCAGCTCCAGGCATGGGGCATCCCGTACAGGACCGCCCTGTCCGACACCGCCACACTGATCGTCGGGGAGCTGGCGGCCAACGCCGTGACCCACGGCCGCGTCCCGGGCCGGGACTTCGAACTGCGCCTCACCCACGCCCCGCACGTCCACCTCCACATCGAGGTCTCCGACACCCGAGCGGAACTCAGGCCACCCGCACGCGGGGAAGCGCCGCCCCCGAAGCTGCTGGACGACACCGGCCGAGGCCTGCTCCTGGTCGACGCCCTCGCCGACCGCTGGGAAGTCGTCGACCGCGTCGCACGGGGCGTCGCCCTGCCCGGCAAAACGGTCCGGGCCGAGTTGGACCTTCGGCCGCTCTGCTGATGCGGTCGGGCATACGGTTGTTGTTGATGTGCGTGCGCTGGCGGGGGTACTCAGGATGATTCATGGTCGACTGCCTGGACGACCTGTGTGAAGAGGTCACGGGCGGCAGTGGGACCGTGGGTGTGATTCAAGAGGCGGATCGGCTTCTGGATGCGGACTACTTCCCCCTCTTCGTGTCGGTTCTCTGCCAGGGTGCCGACCGGGCGAACTCGTCGGTCGACCTCGACGGATTCCCGCTGGATCGGCCCGCTATTTCGGAGCATTTCGTGTTCGAGTTCCGTGAATTCGACCCCGGCAGGGTGGCGCGGCTGGTGGAGCAGCCGGATCTGATCGTTTCCCAGGGGGACGGCTTCGTCGCGGCCTCTCTCGATCCTGCGGAATGGCATTGAGCAGCGTGCTCTCAAGGAGTCGCGGGCCTGCCCGCAGCCGGAGCGGCAGCGGCCTCGCGTTAGATTGACCCCGTGCCCTCTCGTCTCACGCGCCCCCAGTTCCTCACCGCCTGCGGCCTCCCTGTCGTGGCGCTGCTTGCCGTCGCCGTGTTCGCGCCGTTGCCGTTCTCCGTGGCGCAGCCGGGGCTGACGGCGGACGTGCTCGGGGAGAATCAGGGGGCCGAGGTGATCACGATCAAGGGGGCGCCGACGCACGAGGCGAGCGGGCAGTTGCGGATGACCACGATCGAGGCGACCGGGCCGGACGCGCGTGTCCGCCTCGGTGACGTGGTCGACAGTTGGTTCGACACCGACCGGGCCGTGATGCCGCGCGACGCCGTCTACCCGAGCGGCGACGACGTGAGCGAGATCGAGCAGTACAACCAGGAGCAGATGAAGGAGTCCCAGGACGCGGCGACCGCGGCCGCCCTGGACTACCTGCGCCTCGACGGCCAGGACATCGACGTCGATCTGCGCCTGGAGGACGTCGGCGGGCCCAGCGCCGGGCTGCTCTTCTCCCTCGGCATCGTCGACAAACTCGGCACCGGCGACCTCACCGGCGGCGAGGTCATCGCCGGTACCGGCACCATCACCACCGGCGGCAAGGTCGGTGCCGTGGGTGGCGTGCCGCTGAAGACGCAGGCCGCGCGGCGGGACGGGGCGACCGTCTTCCTCGTACCGAAGGCCGAGTGCTCGGACGCGCGGGCCGAGCTACCGAAGGGCCTGCGGCTGATCCCGGTCACCACCCTCAAGGGCGCCGTCGACTCCCTCACGGCCCTGGAGAGCGGCAAGGGCGGCGTGCCCAGCTGCTGAGTACCCGGGGATCTATCCCTCCACCACGAAGCCCTTTTCCTTCAGCCAGTCCAGCGCCACCTGGTGCGGATCCTCGCCGTCCACGTCGACCTTCGCGTTCAGGGTCTGCGCGACGTCGTTGGTCAGCGCCTTGGTGACCGGGTCGAGGACCGAGGCGATCGCGGGCCACGCCTTCAGGGTGGCGGTGCGGACCATGGGGGCCGCGTTGTAGTTCGGGAAGAACTTGCGGTCGTCCTCCATCACCACCAGGTTCATCGACTTGATCCGGCCGTCGGTGGTGAAGACCTCGCCGTAGGTGCAGGCGCCCTTCGCGGTCTGGGTGTAGATGATGCCGGTGTCCATCTGCGTGACGTTCCCGGCCGGAAGGGACATCCCGTACGCCTCCTCCAGCCCCGGCAGCCCGTCCGCGCGGTTGGCGAACTCGCCCTCCACGCACAGCGTCACCGCGCCCGGGTCCGACTTCGACAGCTGGGCGACCTCCGAGAGCGTCTTCGTCCTGTACTTCTTGTAGTTCGACTGGTTCATCGCCAGCGCGTACGTGTTGTTCATCGGCGCCGGCGGCAGCCACGTCAGCCCCTTCTTCGCGTCGGCGTCCTTCACCGCCTGCCACTGCTTCCGAGGGTCGGGAATCGGCTTGCTGTTGCCCAGGTACGTGATCCATGCGGTGCCCGTGTACTCGTACGTGGCGTCGGCGTCGCCGTTCTCCAGCCGCGCGGGTGCCGACGGAGCCCTGGATGCCGGTGCGGTCGAGCACCTCGGCACCGGCCGCCTCGAAGGCGATGCCCATGATCGCGCCGAGTACCAGTTGCTCGGTGAACTCCTTGGAGGTGACCGTGAGATCGGCGCCCTCCAGCGGCCGGCCCTGCCCGATGGAGCCGGGCCCCACGTCGTCGACCATGGGGGAGCCGCTGGTCAGGCCGCAGCCGGCGGAGGCCACCAGGACGGAGGCGGCCAGCAGAAGGTACGTACGCCTGCTCATGGCCACGGCTCCGGACCGTCTCATGTCCCCACCTCCAGGCCCCGCGGCCGCAGCAGCAGCTCCGCCAGTGAGGCCAGCCAGTCCACCAGCAGCGCGAGGGCCACGGTGAGGACCGATCCGAGCACCAGTACCGGCATCCGCTGGCTGGTGATCCCGGTGGTGATCAGCACGCCCAGGCCGCCGCCCCCGCCGAAGGTCGCCAGCGTCGCCGTACCGACGTTCAGGACGAGGGCCGTGCGCACGCCGGCCAGGATGAGGGGAACGGCCAGGGGGAGTTCCACCCGCGTGAGCACGCCCAGCGGGGACATGCCGATGCCGCGGGCCGCCTCCAGGAGCGTCGGGTCGTTCGCCTTCAGGCCGGCGATGGTGTTGGAGAGCACGGGGAGCACGGCGTAGATGATGATGCCGATCAGGGCGGCCCGGCGGCCGATGCCCAGCCAGATCACCAGCAGCGCGAGCAGGCCGATCGCGGGGGTCGCTTGGCCCATGTTGGCGAACGCCATCGCCACCGGCGTGGCCTTGCGGAACTTTCGGCGGGTCAGCAGGATGCCCAGCGGGATCGCGATGATCAGCACGAAGAAGGTGGAGATCACCGTGAGCTGCACGTGCTGCCACAGCGCTTTGTTGACCTGCCCGTTCGACAGCGCGTTCCGGCTGAGCGCGTCCAGGTCCGCCTGCCGGAACCACAGCCAGGTCGCCAGCAGTACGGCGATCAGGACCACCGGCAGGAAGGTCAGCTTCCGCCAGCCGACCCGGGACTGTGCCGCCGCCGGGGCCGGCCGCCTCGGCTCCTGCTCGGCCTCGTGCTCCGCCTCGTCCGCTTCGTCGTCCCGGAAGGCGACGCCCCTGACCTCGTGCTCACCCTCGGAACGCCGCCCGCCGGGGGTCCGGGAGGAACCGCTCATGCCCGGCCCCCGATCCCTCCGAAGCCCTCCTGCTCGGCATGGGTCTGCCCGCTCCGGGTCTCCTCCAGGTCGTGCTGGTGCTCCAGCGCGTCCAGCCGGTCGGCCTCCAGCAGCTCGTGCACGGAGTTCATCAGCGTCTCCATGTCGACGACGCCCGTGTACTCTCCGCGCCGCCCGGTCACCGCGACCCGCCCCGTGTTGTCGGTCAGCACCGCCTCCAGCGCGTCCCGCAGCGTCGCGTCCCGGGTCACCGTGTCGTGGACCAGCGTCCCGGCCCGCGCGAGTGAACCCCTGGCCCGCATCAGGTCGCCGCGCCGCAGCCACTTGTAGGGCCGGCCGCGCCGGTCGAGGAGCAGGATCTCGTTGGTGCCCGCGTCCCGGAGCCGGTCGAAGATGTGCTGGAGCGGGTCCTCCACGGTCACCGTCGGGTAGTCGGTGACCGCCACGTCCCGCACCCGGCTCAGGTTCAGCCGCTTCAGCGCCGCACCCGCGCCCACGAAACCCGAGACGAAGTCGTCCGCCGGGTTGGTGAGGATCGCCTCCGGGGTGTCGAACTGCGCGATGTGCGAGCGTTCGCGCAGTACGGCGATCCGGTCGCCCAGCTTGATCGCCTCGTCGAAGTCGTGGGTGACGAAGACGATCGTCTTGTGCAGCTCGTGCTGAAGCCGGATCAGCTCGTCCTGGAGGTGGTCCCGGGTGATCGGGTCGACCGCGCCGAACGGCTCGTCCATCAGCAGTACGGGCGGATCGGCCGCCAGCGCCCTGGCCACGCCCACTCGCTGCTGCTGGCCGCCGGACAGCTGGCGCGGATAGCGGTTGTGGAACTCCCCGGGGTCGAGACCGACCAGGTCCAGCATCTCCTCCACCCGCGACCTGATCCGCGTCTTCGACCAGCCGATCATCCTCGGCACGAGGGCGATGTTCTGGGCGACGGTCATGTGCGGGAAGAGGCCGGAGGCCTGGATCGCGTAGCCGACCTTGCGGCGCAGCTTGACCGGGTCGATGTCGGTGACGTCCTCGCCGTTGATGCGGATGCGTCCGCCGCTGGGCTCGATCAGCCGGTTGATCATCTTCAGGGTGGTGGACTTCCCGCAGCCCGAGGGGCCGACGAAGATGACCGTCTCGCCGGCCTTGATCTCCATCGACACGTTCTCGACGGCCGGCTGCGGGTTGCCGGGGTAGAGCTTGGTGAGGGACTCCAGCTCGATGGTGGCGCCGGTGGCGCCGGTGGCGGCCCGGGTGGTGGCTTCGCCCCCGTCGGCCGCGGCGGTGGTCCCGGTCGTCTCAGGCACGGATCCCCCTGGGAATGGTCAGGCGTCCGAGCAGGACGTACGCGGCGTCGAACAGAAGCGCCAGGATGATGATCCCGAGCGTGCCCGCGAGCACCTGGTTGAGCGCGTTCTTGCTGCCCAGCGAGGCGATGCCGCGGAAGATCTCGTTGCCGAGGCCGGGGCCGGAGGCGTAGGCGGCGATCGCGGCGATGCCCATCAGCATCTGGGTCGAGACCCGGATGCCGGTGAGGATCGGCGGCCAGGCCAGCGGCAGCTCCACCCGCAGCAGCCGGGCCGGGCGCGACATCCCGATGCCCTTGGCCGCGTCCACCAGCGCCGGGTCGACCCCGCGAAGGCCGACGATCGAGTTCCGCACGATCGGCAGCAGCCCGTACAGGGTCAGGGCCGTCACCGTCGGCGGCACGCCCAGACCCACGATCGGGATGAGCAGACCGATCATGGCCAGCGACGGGATGGTGAGGATGGTCGACGTGGACAGGGTCGCCAGGCTCCCCGCCCACTCGCTGCGGTAGGTGACCACGCCGATCAGCACCCCGAGCAGCGTCGCCACCACCATGCACTGGAAGACGGCGCTGGCGTGCTGATAGGCGTCCGCGAGCAACTGCTGGTGGCGGCTGCCCAGGAAGTCCCAGAAGTTCACGTCCGCTCACCTCCGGGATCGGGTCGGTCTCAGTCGCCTCTGCCGGTGTCCTCGGCCGCCTGCTCCACCAGCGGGATGATCCGCAGCGGGACGGGGTTCTCCATGACGATCGCCGTGGAGGCCCGGACGATGCCATCAAAACCGACGACCAGGTCGATCACACGCTGGAGATCGGCGTTCGAGCGGGCCACCAGCCGGCACAGCATGTCCCCGGTACCGGTGGTGGTGTGCAGCTCCAGCACCTCCGGCACGGTCGCCAAGTGCGCCCGTACGTCGGCCCCTTGACCCTGCCGGATCTGGAGCGTCGCGAACGCGGTGACCGGGTAGCCGAGGGCCGCCGGGTCCACCTCGGGACCGAAGCCGCGGATGACTCCGTTCGACTGAAGCCGGTCAAGGCGGGCCTGCGCGGTGCCCCGCGCGACCCCGAGCCGCCGGGACATCTCCAGCACCCCGATCCGCGGCTCCCGGGCCAGCAGCCCGATGATCCGCCCGTCCAGCCGATCGATCCCCGTACCCGCCATGGCCGCACCCTCCCGGCCGGTCATCCCGGCTAGTCATCCTGTACAGATCGCCCGCATAGACCGGCGTATCACTGGTCAGGTTGCCCACTGAAGATGCGAACTATTGCGCACCTTGCAGGCAGGGGAGAACCTGCGACCATGACGCAGACCACACACCACACTCCCGACACCGCCCGGCAGGCCGATCCCTTCCCGGTCAAGGGAATGGACGCGGTCGTCTTCGCCGTGGGCAACGCCAAGCAGGCCGCGCACTACTACTCCACCGCCTTCGGCATGAAGCTGGTCGCGTACTCCGGACCGGAGAACGGCAGCCGGGAGACCGCGAGCTACGTCCTGGAGAGCGGCTCCGCCCGCTTCGTGTTCACCTCGGTGATCAAGCCGTCCACCGAGTGGGGCACCTTCCTCACCCAGCACGTGGCCGAGCACGGCGACGGCGTCGTCGACCTCGCCATCGAGGTGCCGGACGCCCGCGCCGCCCACGCGTACGCCGTCGAGCACGGCGCCCGCTCGCTCGCCGAGCCCCACGAGGTCAAGGACGAGCACGGCACCGTCGTCCTCGCCGCGATCGCCACCTACGGCGAGACCCGCCACACGCTCGTCGAGCGCACCGGATACGACGGCCCCTACCTGCCCGGCTACGCCGCCGCCGACCCCATGGTCGAGCCGCCCGCCCGGCGTACCTTCCAGGCCGTCGACCACTGCGTCGGCAACGTCGAACTCGGCCGGATGAACGAGTGGGTCGGCTTCTACAACAAGGTCATGGGCTTCACGAACATGAAGGAGTTCGTGGGCGACGACATCGCCACCGAGTACAGCGCGCTGATGTCGAAGGTCGTGGCCGACGGCACCCTCAAGGTCAAGTTCCCGATCAACGAGCCCGCGATCGCCAAGAAGAAGTCCCAGATCGACGAGTACCTGGAGTTCTACGGCGGCGCGGGCGTCCAGCACATCGCGCTGAACACCAACGACATCGTGCAGACCGTCCGCTCCATGCGCGCGGCCGGCGTCCAGTTCCTGGACACGCCCGACTCGTACTACGACACGCTCGGCGAGTGGGCCGGCGAGACCCGGGTGCCCGTCGAGACCCTGCGGGAGCTGAAGATCCTCGTCGACCGGGACGAGGACGGCTACCTGCTGCAGATCTTCACCAAGCCGGTCCAGGACCGCCCGACCGTCTTCTTCGAGATGATCGAGCGGCACGGCTCCATGGGCTTCGGCAAGGGCAACTTCAAGGCCCTGTTCGAGGCGATCGAGCGCGAGCAGGAGAAGCGCGGCAACCTCTGACGACCGGGGCGACCGGGGCGACCGGGGCGAGCGGGGCGAGCGGGGCGAGCGGGGCGAGCGGGGCGAGCGGGGCGACCCGGGTCACTCCCCGGGCGGGCCCTCCTCCGAGGGCTCGCCCAGCTCCTTCAGCGCCCGCTCCGCCTCCGGCGCCCGCAGCGGCGAGAAGTGCGGGTTGATCATCAGCGCCTCCCGCAGATGCCGCCCCGCGGGCCCGTACCGCTCCAGCTCCTTCTCGATGACACCCCGGTGGAACACGTGCAGGGCGCTGCGCACCCCGCCGCCCTTCCCGCCGTCCGTCGCGATGTTCGCGAACTCCAGCGCCTCCTCGTGCTCACCACTTCGGTGCAGCGCCCAGCCCAGCGCGTCGGCGACCGCCGTCCCCGGCTGCCGCTCCCACTCGGCCCGCAGCCGCCGCACCGCCGCCGCCGGGTCCCCGTGGTCCGCCTCGAACCGCCCCAGCACCAGCTCCTCGTCGGCCCCGGCCGCCTCGGCGCCGCGCACCCGCGCGCGCAGCAGGTCGTACTGCACCCGCGCGGCCTGCCCGAGCCCCAGCGACTCGTACAGCTCGCCCAGCTCCAGGGCGTACTCGGGGCTCGGCCGCTTGGCCAGCGCCGCCTGGTACGCGGTCAGCGCGTCCGTCGTCCTGCCCAGCGCCGCCATCGCCCGGCCCTGCCCGGCCTGCGCGGCCCGCTGGTCGGGGTCGGTGCGCAGCGCCTCCTGGAAGAACCGCAGCGCCCCCTGAAGGTCCCCGCGTTCGAACGCCAGCCGCCCGGCCTGCTCCAGATACGCGGCCCGCTCGGCCGGCGCCCGGGCCGCGGCCGCCGCGTCGGAGATCTGCGCCGCCGCGTCCTCCCGCCAGCCCCGGTCCCGGTACACGGCCGCGGCCCGCGCCTTCACGGCCGGTGTGCCCGCACGCAGCTCCAGCATCTTGTCCAGGGCCCGGCCGACGCCCTTGTGGTCGCCGACCCCGGTGTACGCGTCGATCAACACCGCGTGCGCCGTCCACCGCTTCGGCGCCGCCTTGGCCGCGCGCTCGCCCCACTTCTTCGCCGCGGGGAAGTCCCGGCGCGCGACCGCCAGCGCCGCCAGCCCCTCCAGGGCCTGCGGATTGCGCTCCGCCCCGACCTTCAGCGAGGTGTTCAGCGCCTTCTCGGCCTTCGCCCAGTTCGCGGTGTCCGCCGTCCGGCGGCCCTGCTCGACGTAGGCCGTCCCCAGCACCGCCCACGACACCCCGTCCAGCGGATTCGCCCGCAGGTGCGACTCCCGGTCGCCGATCAGCACCGCCAGGTCCCCCAGCGCGGCCGGCACGCCCGTGGTGACGGCCCCGCGCGCCAGCGCCGCCGGCCCCGGCGCGGGCGGGGGAGCATCACCCCCGCCCCAGGGCAGCAGCACCAGGACCCCGCCGAGTACGACGGCGCCGGCGACGGAGGCGATCAGCACCCGGCGCGTGCGGCGGGAACGCCACCCGTGTTCGATCTCCATGGCGCCCACTGTGCGCCCATATGACGAGCCCACCCGGGCTGGCGCCGGGGCCGTCCACGGGGTTCACACCGATGGCCCCGGGTGCAACCCTGTGATCATGAGCCGTATCGAAGCGCCTCGCGACGAAGCCGGCGGAGCAGACGGAGCTGACGGAGCTGACGCAGCTGACGCAGCCCCGGCGGTCAGCAGCTCTCTCGTCGAGAGTCTGCTCGCCGGGCTGTCCGCCGAGGCCGTCCTCACCGACCCCGACGTCACGGCCTCCTACGCCAACGACATGGCGAGCTTCTGCCCGTCCGGCGTCCCCGCGGTGGTCGTCCTGCCGCGCACCGTCGAGGACGTCCAGCACGTCATGCGCACCGCCACCGAGCTGCGCGTCCCGGTCGTCCCGCAGGGCGCCCGCACCGGTCTGTCCGGCGCGGCCAACGCCACCGACGGCTGCGTCGTGCTCTCCCTGACCAGGATGGACCGCATCCTGGAGATCAACCCGGTCGACCGCGTCGCCGTCGTCGAGCCGGGCGTCGTCAACGCGACGCTCTCCCGCGCGGTGAACGAGCACGGGCTCTACTACCCGCCGGACCCCTCCAGCTGGGAGATGTGCACCATCGGCGGCAACATCGGCACCGCCTCCGGCGGCCTGTGCTGCGTCAAGTACGGGGTGACCGCCGAGTACGTCCTCGGCCTGGACGTCGTCCTCGCCGACGGCCGCCTGATGTCCACCGGGCGCCGCACCGCCAAGGGCGTCGCCGGATACGACCTCACCCGCCTGTTCGTCGGCTCCGAGGGCTCCCTCGGCATCGTCGTACGCGCCGTCCTCGCGCTGCGCCCCGAGCCGCCCGAGCAGCTGGTGCTGGCCGCCGAGTTCGCCTCCGCGTCCGCCGCCTGCGACGCGGTCTGCCGGATCATGGAGGGAGGACACGTGCCGTCCCTCCTCGAACTGATGGACCGTACGACCGTCAAGGCGGTCAACGACCTCGCCCACATGGGGCTGCCGGAGACCACCGAGGCCCTGCTCCTGGCCGCCTTCGACACCAACGACCCGGCCGCCGACCTCGCCGCCGTCGGCGCGCTGTGCGAGGCCGCCGGTGCCACCCAGGTGGTGCCCGCCGACGACGCGGCCGAGTCCGAACTCCTCCTCCAGGCGCGGCGCCTGTCCCTCACGGCGCTGGAGGCGGTCAAGGGCACCACGATGATCGACGACGTGTGCGTGCCGCGCTCCCGGCTCGGCGACATGCTGGAGGGCATCGAGCGCGTCGCCGCGAAGTACGACCTCACCATCGGCGTCTGCTGCCACGCGGGCGACGGCAACACCCACCCCACCGTCTGCTTCGACGCGCGGGACCCCGACGAGTCACGGCGGGCCCGCGAGTCCTTCGACGAGATCATGGCCCTCGGCCTGGAACTGGGCGGCACCATCACCGGCGAGCACGGAGTGGGCGTCCTGAAGAAGGAGTGGCTGGCCCGCGAGATCGGCCCGGTGGGGCTGGAGATGCAGCGGGCCGTCAAGAACGTCTTCGACCCGCTGGGCATCCTCAACCCCGGCAAGCTCTTCTGACCCGCGGCGGGCCTCACCGGGCGAGCAGCTCGGCCAGCCCGTCGTCGATGCCGAGCTGCCCGCCCTCGGTGCCCGGCGGCACGGCGCGCAGCGTCCGCTCCAGCCAGGCCGACACCTGGGGGGTGGGCGCCTCCAGGAGGGCGTCCCCGTCGGGGCTGCTCAGCGCCATCAGTACGACGCTGCGGCCCTCCGCCTTCGACGGCCACACCCGCACGTCCCCGTGCCCGAACGGCCGGAAGACCCCCTCCACCAGCAGATCGCGCGCGAACGTCCAGTGCACCGGGTGGCCCGAGTCGATGTGGAAGGTGATGTGCACGGCGTAGGGGTCGTCCGTGTGGTAGCCGAGCAGGGCCGGCACGGCGATGCCGCGCTCGGGGGACAGGATGAGCCTCAGCTCCAGTTCGCGTTCCACGACGGTGGGGTGCATGGCGGGTTGTTCCTCTCTCGTACGGATCCGCACGGGCCGCCCGGAGCGGGCCCGCACGAGTGAGAGCGGCCGGAGCCGCGAGCGTTACGCGGGTTCGCGGAACTTTTTTCCCACCACCTCTGTCCCAGGTGTGAAGGTCCATGCACGAGGTTGCCCGGAAAGGGGCGGGTCCGGCGGGACCGGCGGTGCGGATTGCGCCCGTCTGATAGATGTTTGGTGCCCCTCTATCAACCCCCGAGCAGATACGGGACGACGGACATGAGCGCCCCAACCCCGGCCCCCGGCGACGACAGGCCCCGTGAAGGGTATTACCCGGACCCCTCCATTCCCGGATATGTCCGGTACTGGAACGGCGCCTCCTGGGTGTCGGGCACCAGCCGGCCCGCCCCCAAGGACGGCGAGTCGCTCGCGCCGCCGCCCGGCGCGCCGGCCTCCGTCGAGGAGACCGGCCCGCACTTCTTCGACGAGGACCCGGTCGCGGAACAGCCGCCCGCGGCGTCCCAGCACGGCAGCCGTCCCGAACCCGCGACGGCCTGGGGCGCCGACCGCGCCCACCGCTCCGGCCACCCGGACGCCCCGGGCCGGCCCGTCGCCTGGCCGGGCCCGGCCCAGGGCACGGACCCGAGGATCCCGCACGCCCGGCAGGAGGGGCCGTCCGGTGACGCCGCCCCCGCCGACGCGGGCTCCGGCGCGGGTGGCGGCGGTGCCGGTGCCGCGCGGGCGGACGTCCCGGCGGAGGCCGCGTCCGGCGAGGCGGAGGGCCGGGGCGGCAACACCTTCGTCTTCCGCCGCCCGACGGCGGGCCCGCAGGGCGCCCCGGCCACGGGCGGCATCCCCGCCCCTGCGCCCGCCCCCGCTCCCGCGCCCGCGCCTTCCGCCGATGACGACCAGGGCACCATGACCTTCCGCGCCGTCAAGCCGCGCGGAGGCGCGCAGCCCGGCGGTGCCGCCGCTCCGGGCGGGCCCGGATTCGGCGCCGGGAAGGCGGCCGCCGCCCGGGCGGGCGCGCCGGCTCCGTCCCCGCAGGCTCCCCCGGGCCCGGCCGGTCCGGCCGTTCCCCACCAGGCGCCCGTTCCCCACCAGGCTGCCGCGCCGCAGCCCGCCGCGCCGGTCGCGGCCGGTCCCGGCGGCGGTCAGTCCTCATGGGCGCAGCAGGTGCACCGGCTGGCCGGCGAGGGCGGCGAGGAGCAGCCCGTCGCGCCGTGGAAGCCGCCGGTCGAGGACGTGTTCCAGGCCGCCGCGCGGCGCCAGTCGGAGGCCCGGCCCGCCGGGCTCGGCAAGCGGCTGGCCGCCCGGCTGATCGACACCGTCGTCCTCGCAGGGGTCACCGGGGTTGCCGCCGTACCGCTCGGCACCAGGGCGATCGACCACGTCAACGACAAGATCGACCAGGCGAAGCTCTCCGGTGAGACGGTCACGGTCTGGCTGCTCGACGGCACGACGTCCCTGTACCTGGGCATCGTCCTGGCCGTGCTGCTCGTCTTCGGCGTCGTCTACGAGGCGCTGCCCACCGCCAAGTGCGGCCGCACCCTGGGCAAGCGGCTGCTCGGCCTGGAGGTACGGGACATCGAGGCCCACGAGTCCCCGTCCTTCGGCGCCGCGCTGCGCCGCTGGCTGGTCTACAGCGTCCCCGGCCTCCTGGTCGTCGGCGTGGTCGGCGTCGCCTGGTGCCTGTTCGACCGCCCGTGGCGCCAGTGCTGGCACGACAAGGCGGCCGGCACGTTTGTCGCGGGCTGACTGGGCGGGGTCGGGGGCTTGGGTCTCGCGGTCGGCTGCGGGTGCGTGGGGGCTGGTCGCGCAGTTCCCCGCGCCCCTTGAGGTACGTGCACTGGACGCGCCCCAAAGGGGGCGGGGCGGTAACGTATAATCCGCGCCGCCGCCGGGGCGCCAGCCACCCCCAATCCCCCCCACCCCCCGCACAACCCCAGG
>NZ_JBHXNW010000040.1:27972-44383 GCF_042717365.1 Streptomyces sp. NPDC058534 | reverse complement strand
GCGCCCCCCCCGCCCGCTGTTGGTCGTGCCGCCCCCCGCCCCCCCCCCGGCGCCCCCGGGGCTGTACTGAATATGCGGCTCCGCCGCGTGGGCGCGAGCAACCACAATGCACCCGCACCCGCCGACGAACCCCTGGCCACCTCCCCCGATGGCGTCGGACCAGGCACCCTCGCTACTCCGGACGGCCGCTCGCCGGATGCGAGGAAAGAGAGTCCGAGTTCGACTCGGGACATGAGCAGCGAACCGCCCCCCGGATCCGGCGGGCAGCCGCCGGAAGACGACCCGTTCAGGAAACGTCCTCCGTCCCCCGGACCGGGCCCGGAGCCCGGGTCCGGCGAGGGAGGCCCGTACGGCACCCCACCCCCAGGCGGCACCCCACCCCCAGGCGGCACCCCGCCCCCCGGCGGCGGCGGCCCGTACGATGCGCCGCCCCCCGGCGGAGGCGGCCCCTACGGCGCCCCACCCCCCGGCGGCGGTGGCCCCTACGGCGGTGACCCGTACGGTGGCGGTGGCGCCCCGGGCGACCCGCTCGCCGGGATGCCCCCGCTCGCCGACAGCGGCCGCCGCACGCTCGCCCGGATCATCGACATGATCCTCGTGGGCATCGTGGTCTGGCTGCTCAGCTGGGCCTTCAACGTCCAGGAGTACACGGTGGACGGCGAGGACATCGAGGTCGGCAACTCCCTCTGGCAGTCCGTGATCGCCGCCGTGCTCTACATCGGCTACGACACCTTCCTGATCAGCAGGATGGGCCAGACCCTGGGCAAGAAGTGGCTCGGGATGCGGGTGGCCAACCTGGACAACGGAGCGACGCCCTCGGTGCAGACGTCGCTGATCCGTGCCCTGGTGCTGTGGATCCCGTTCGCGTTCTGCTGTGCCTGCGTCTGGACGGTCATCGCGGGCGGCTGGAGCTTCTTCGACCGGCCCTACAAGCAGGGCCTGCACGACAAGGCCGCCAAGACGGTCGTGGTCAGCACCGGCTGACCGCCCCGCTGACGGCCCGGCCGGCGGAGGCTATGCGGCGCGTCCGCGCGCCGACTCGCCCGCCCCCGCGGAGATCCGGGCCGCCGGCACCGGCGCCCGGCTCGCGGCGGGCCCGCGGGCCGCCACGGGGGACACGGTGCGCGTCCTGGGCTGGGGGACCGTCATGGCGACCAGCAGCCCGAGGGCGAGCGCCGCGACGGCGATGACGGCGACTCCGGGACCCGAACTCGTCCGTGACAGCAGCAGCATGGCGAGTGTCGAGAAGATCACGGTGCACGAACCGTAGGCGAACTGTGCGGCAGTCGGACGGGGCATGGCCATCGTGTCCTCGGAAGACGATCTTGGGGGTGAGACGGGCTGTGTCGGCCTGGCTGTCCGCCGGCTTCCGGGCGTTCCGCCAAGCGACTCTAACCCGCTGTGTGCCCGAGTGGAACCAGCAGTAAGCACGGCCTGACCGACATGGCCGATGCACGGGGGGCGCACGGATTCATGGCGTCCGGGAAGTGGACGGCGCCGCGCGCCCGTCGGAGGTGCCGGCGGCCTCGTCGGTCACGATCCGGTGTCCGCAAAACGAACGACGACTCCGCATAGTGCACTTGTTCTGCTCAAGTCAAGGTCTGTCTTTTCTGGTGAACCTCTAGTCAAATGTCGTCACTTGACTACACGCGTTGAGCACGTGTGCGCGGACTTTGCTCTGTCCTTGTCCCCCCATCCGCGCGCGTGAACGCGGGGGAGGAACTCAAGTGACCAGCAGATCCTGGACGTTCAGAACGGCGGCGACCACCGTCGCACTCGCCGCGGCCACCGCCACGCTTTCCGCGGCCGGCGTGGCCCAGGCGGACTCGCCGGCCCGGCCCGCGGCCGTGGACCGCCAAGACCCGCACCCGGAGAAGGGCGTGGACTCCCACGACCTCAAGGGCCCGATGAGCGACACGCAGGCCGCTCAGCGTGAGGAGGCCCTGAACCAGGTCATATCCGGCAAGACCTCGGTGAAGAAGAAGGACGGCTCCAACGTCGTCCAGCTCAAGAGCAAGAAGGGCGACAGCAAGTACGTCGAGCTGGGCCGGGAGAAGACCGACAAGATCTTCACCATCCTGGTCGAGTTCGGCGACAAGGTCGACAGCCGCTACGGCGGCGACGCAGGCCCGCTGCACAACCAGATAGCCAAGCCGGACCGCAAGACGGACAACTCCACCGCCTGGCAGGAGGACTACGACCAGCAGCACTTCCAGGACCTGTACTTCGGTTCCGGCAAGGGCGTCGACTCGGTCAAGACGTACTACGAGAAGCAGTCCTCGGGCCGCTACTCGGTCGAGGGCGAAGTCTCCGACTGGGTCAAGGTCCCCTACAACGAGGCGCGCTACGGCAACAACGCCTGCGGCGACACCAACTGCCCGAGCGTGTGGAACGTCGTCAGCGACGGCCTGAACGCCTGGGTCGAGCAGCAGAAGGCGGCCGGCCGCACCGACGCCCAGATCAAGGCGGACGCCGCCCGCTTCGACGAGTGGGACCGCTACGACTTCGACGGCGACGGCGACTTCAACGAGCCCGACGGCTACATCGACCACTTCCAGGTCGTGCACGCGGGCGAGGACGAGTCCGCGGGCGGCGGCGCCCAGGGCACCGACGCGATCTGGGCGCACCGCTGGTACGCCTTCGGCACCGACGCCGGCGCCACCGGCCCCGAGCAGAACAAGCTCGGCGGCTCGCAGATCGGCTCCACCGGCGTCTGGGTCGGCGACTACACGGTCCAGCCGGAGAACGGCGGACTCGGCGTCTACGCCCACGAGTACGGCCACGACCTCGGTCTGCCGGACCACTACGACACCGCCGGCGGCGACAACTCCACCGGCTTCTGGACGCTGATGTCGTCCGGCTCGTGGCTGGGCACCGGCCGCAGGGAGATCGGCGACCTGCCCGGCGACATGAACGCCTGGGACAAGCTCCAGCTGGGCTGGCTGACCTACGACACCGCCAAGGCGGGCGTCAACTCCTGGCACAAGCTGGGCCTGGCCGAGTACAACACCAAGCACAAGCAGGGCCTGGTCGTCGAGCTGCCGAAGAAGGCGGTCACCACCGAGATCGTCACTCCCGCCGAGGGCAAGACCCAGTGGTGGAGCGGCAGCGGTGACAACCTCAAGAACACGCTGAGCCGCAGTGTCGACCTCACCGGCAAGTCGTCCGCCGCCCTCACCCTGGACGGCTGGTACGACATCGAGGCCAACTACGACTACCTCTACACCGAGGTGTCCACCGACGGCGGCGCCAACTGGACCGCCGTCGACGGCACGTTCGACGGCCAGCCGATCCCGCGCGACGCCGCCGACAAGCCGGCCCTGCACGGCACGGTCGACGCCTACGGCAAGCTGGCCTACCCGCTGGACGCCTACGCCGGCAAGAAGATCGACCTCCGCTTCCGCTACCAGACCGACGGCGGCGTGGCCCAGAAGGGCTTCGCGGCCGACGCGATCACGGTGACGGCCGACGGGGAGGCGCTCTTCACCGACAACGCCGAGTCCGCGGACGCCGCGTGGACGGCCGACGGCTTCACCCGCAAGGGCGCGTCCTTCACCAAGGACTACGCGCAGTACTACATCGCCGAGAACCGGCAGTACGTGTCGTACGACAAGACGCTGAAGACCGGCCCGTACAACTTCGGCTTCTCGGAGCGCCCGAACTGGGTGGAGCACTACGCGTACCAGAACGGCCTGCTGATCTGGAAGTGGGACACCTCCCAGGCGGACAACAACACCAGCCAGCACCCGGGCTCCGGCCTGGTCCTGCCGGTCGACTCGCACCCGACCGCGCTGAAGTGGAAGGACGGCACCCTGATGCGCAACCGCATCCAGGCGTACGACTCGCCGTTCAGCCGCTACCGCACGGACGGCATGACGCTGCACCAGGCGGACACCGCGAAGTACATCCCGGGCTCGAAGGGCGTCTCGGTCTTCAACGACCGCAAGAGCGACTACTACGACCCGGCGAACCCCACCGGCGGCGTCAAGATCACTGACACCAACACGAAGATCAAGATCCTCAAGGAGGCCAAGAACGGCTCGACGATCGAGCTGGAAGTCGGCCCCGCAGGCAGGTAAATAGCATCTGCGCAGGTCAGAGCGTGTTCGGCGGTGACCCCCTGGCGGGTCACCGCCGATCCGTGTTTAGGTGCGTCCTGTGGTTCTCTTATTGACACCGGGCTCGACGCCCGGACCGACGCCCGGCCCGACACCGGCTGACAGGGGGGTATGACCGCATGGCCGCAGGAGGCTTCTGCAAGCTGCCGAACGGCACGGTGGTGGTGGCACTGAACCTGCCCAGCCCCGCCGGACCGGAGGGCAGCGTGCGCTTTCTCGTCCACGCCCGCAACCGGGCGCGCGCCCTGACCAGGCTGCGCAACCTGGGGCTGCGCGCGGTCTACCTGCGGGGCAACGCGGCCCCGCCGACCCCGGACGAGGTCACCGCGGTCCTGCACCACCCGGACGGCCTGATATGGCGCACGGCGCCGGTCGCCGGGGTGGCGGGCGGCCCGGACCTGGTCCAGGAGCTGTGGCATCCGATCCGCGCCCTGCTCAGACGCCCGACGGCCCAGACGTAGAGCCTGGGCGCGTCACGGTCCGGACCGAGGCCGTGACCGGGGCGGACTACTGGACGACCGGCTTCCCGGACAGCTCCACGCCCGCCCCCAGCAGCTCCTCCAGCGCCCGCTCGGTGCTCGCCCGGGCCACCCCGGCGGTCAGGTCGAGCAGCACCTGGGTGCGGAAGCCCTCGCGGGCGGCGTCCAGGGCGGTGGCCCGCACGCAGTGGTCGGTGGCGATGCCCACCACGTCGACCTCGTCGATCTCCCGGGTCCGCAGCCACTCGGCGAGCGTCGTGCCGTTCTCGTCGGCGCCCTCGAAGCCGCTGTAGGCCGCCGAGTACGCCCCCTTGTCGAAGACGGCGTCTATGGCGCCGGAGGCGACGGCCGGCGCGAAGTTCGGATGGAAGCCGACCCCCTCGGTGCCGGCGACGCAGTGCGCCGGCCAGGAGTGGACGTAGTCGGGGTTGTCGGCGAAGTGGCCGCCCGGCGCGATGTGGTGGTCGCGGGTGGCCACGACGTGGCGGTAGCCGGCGGGCGCCTGCCCGATCAGCTCGGTGATGGCGGCGGCCACGTCGGCACCGCCGGACACCGCGAGGCTGCCCCCCTCGCAGAAGTCGTTCTGCACGTCTACGACGATCAAGGCGCGGCGCATGGTCGGTGTCCTTCGACTGGGTCGATTGTGGGGTCGGTGGGGGGCGGGTGGGGATGTGGGGGACGGACGGAAGCGGTGGACGGGTGGTGCGGGCGCCTGACGGGCCGCACCAGCTTTAGTTACCCGAGCCCTCGTGCGCGTACTCCGTCGGAATGACGGGTTCCCCTCGGGAGAGCTGCGTAGCGGACAGCGGAAGGCCGGCGCGCGCGGCCGTGTGCCGGTCCCGGGCGGCGTCCAGCGGCTCGCGGGCGACGACCTCACCGCCCTTGACCAGCTCGACCAGGAGCTGCCGGCCGGCGAGGTCCGCGGGCACCGGCCCGGTGCCGATCACCTCGGCCTCCGCGTGGCCGTCGGCGTCCAGTCGCCGGGCGGCCCACTTGCGTCCGCCGATCGACGTCTTGCCGCCGGTGGACTTCTTGGCCACCGGCACCAGCGGCGCGCCGTCGCCGGCGCCGCCGGACTCGCGGGCGACCAGCTTGTAGACCATCGAGGCCGTCGGGTGCCCGGACCCGGTCACCAGCTGGGTGCCGACGCCGTACGCGTCCACGGGCGCCGCCGCCAGCGAGGCGATGGCGTACTCGTCCAGGTCCGAGGTCACGACGATCTTCGTCCGGGTGGCGCCCAGCTCGTCCAGCTGCTGCCGCACCCGGTGCGCGACCAGCAGCAGGTCGCCGGAGTCGATCCGCACGGCGCCCAGCTCGGGCCCGGCCACCTCCACGGCCGTACGGACGGCCTCGGCGACGTCGTAGGTGTCCACGAGGAGCGTGGTGTCCCGGCCGAGGGCGTCGACCTGGGCCCGGAAGGCGTCGCGCTCGTTGTCGTGCAGCAGGGTGAAGGCGTGCGCCGAGGTGCCGACGGTGGGGATGTTGTAGCGGAAGCCGGCGGCCAGGTCGGAGGTGGTGGCGAAGCCGCCGACGTAGGCGGAGCGGGCGGCGGCGACCGCGGCCAGCTCGTGGGTGCGGCGGGCGCCCATCTCGATCAGCGGGCGGTCCCCGGCGGCCGAGGACATCCGGGAGGCGGCGGCGGCGATCGCCGAGTCGTGGTTCAGGATGGAGAGGATCACCGTCTCCAGGAGCACGCACTCGCCGAAGCTCCCCTCGACCCGCATGATCGGCGAGCCCGGGAAGTACACCTCGCCCTCGGGGTAGCCCCAGATGTCGCCGCTGAAGCGGTACTGGGCGAGCCAGTCCAGCGTCTGCTCGTCGACGATGTCCTTCTCGCGCAGGAAGCGCAGGACGTCCGCGTCGAAGCGGAAGTTCTCCACCGCGTCCAGAACCCGCCCGGTGCCCGCCACGACGCCGTAGCGGCGCCCGTCCGGCAGCCGGCGGGTGAAGACCTCGAACACGCTCCGCCGCCCGGCCGTGCCCGCCTTCAGGGCGGCCCGCAGCATGGTCAGCTCGTACTGGTCGGTGAAGAGCGCCGTGGACGGAACGTCGACCGGCAGCCCAAGGTCCGCTGTGTTCATACGCCGGATCGTACCCCCATTTCGTCACTCTGACGATTTCTGTTCGGGTGGCGCCGGCCACAGGCCCCGTTTGTGCGGGTGCCCCCCTGTGGTGGCAGCATGGGCCCTGTGACGGCAGCCGCACCCATGGAGATCGAGAAGACCGAATCGGCGGAGGAGGTCTTCGCCGTACCCGAACCCGACGTGCCCTGGGTGACGATCGTGCACAACGACCCCGTCAACCTCATGAGCTACGTGACGTACGTCTTCCAGTCGTACTTTGGCTACTCCAAGGACAAGGCCACCAAGCTGATGATGGATGTCCACCACAAGGGCCGGGCGGTCGTCTCCGCCGGCTCGCGCGAGGAGATGGAGCGGGACGTCCAGGCCATGCACGGCTACGGCCTGTGGGCCACCCTCCAGCAGGACCGGAAATGACCCACGCCCGCCCGCAGGACGGAAGTAGCTGAATCGCCGCCATGTCAGGACAGTTCGAACCGCTCCCCGGCGGCGGCGCGGCCGTCGCCCTCGACGACGTCGAGATCTCCATCATCCGCTCGCTGGCCGTACAGCTCCTGGAGCTGGTCGGCCCCGGCCCCGCCGAGGGCGCCTCCGACGACCCGCTCGCCGAGCTGTTCGCCGAGGGCCCGAGCGAGCCGCCGGCCGACCCGGTGCTGCGCCGCCTGTTCCCGGACGCCTACGGCGACCCGGAGGGCGCCCCGCAGGCCCGGGAGGCCGAGGAGCAGCGGGCGTCGTCCGCCGAGTTCCGCCGGTACACCGAGAACGACCTGCGGGCCGCCAAGCGGGAGACCGCGCTCGCCGTGATCCGCGCGCTGGACGCCGTGACGTCCCGGTCGGCCGGCAAGGACGCGGCGGTGCTGAAGCTGTCGGCGCAGGAGTCCCGGCAGTGGCTGGGCGCCCTGAACGACCTGCGTCTCGCGATCGGCTCCCGGCTGGAGATCGCCGACGAGGACGACACCGACCTGCTCTACCGGCTCCCGGACGAGGACCCGCGCAAGCCGATGGTGATGGCGTATCTCTGGCTCGGCGGGCTCCAGGAGTCGCTCGTCGCGACCCTTATGCCCTGAACGCGCTGGTTCGGTCACCCTCCGTGTCCGCTCAGCGGAGCCTCAAATCCGGATAACGATCGAGTCAAAGCCGCGCCCTTTTTTGCACCCCCGGGGTGCCTTTTGTCCGCTTCTACCTGTGTGACACGTCACAGAGCGCCCCTGTGATCTACGCCGCCGTCGTGGTAAATCTTCACGACCGCCCGGCGAACACCACCCGAATGTTCGTCCGGGTGCGCCACCGAGCCGGCGACCGCCGGCCAGGCACCGAGCGGGACGTGAGGCCCGCTCAGCTCCATCATCCGGGGGGATCGCGACCCGATCCGAGACCGACCAAAGGTCCGGATCGGCATGGAGAAAGGCGCATCACACATGACCTCTGCGCAGGTCGACACGGAGAAGGCACCGGAAGAGGGCTACGAGCGCGGACTCAACAGCCGCCAGGTCCAGATGATCGCGATCGGCGGCGCCATCGGCGTCGGTCTCTTCCTGGGCGCCGGGGCGAACATCGCCAAGGCCGGCCCCAGCATCATCCTCATGTACGCCCTCGCGGGCGTGATCATCTTCTTCATCATGCGGGCGCTCGGCGAGCTCCTGCTCTACCGTCCCGTCTCCGGCTCCTTCGCCGAGTACTCGCGCGAGTTCCTCGGCCCCTTCTTCGGTTACTTCACCGGCTGGACCTACTGGCTGATGTGGATCGTCACCGGCATGGCGGAACTCACCGCCGCCGCCATCTACATCAACTACTGGTTCCCGCAAATCCCGCAATGGGTGTCGGCCCTGGTCTTCCTGGTGCTGCTGTTCGTGGCCAACCTGATCTCGGTGAAGCTCTTCGGCGAGATCGAGTTCTGGTTCTCGATGGTCAAGGTCACCGCCATCATCGGCATGATCGTGATCGGCATCGGCGTGCTCACCCTCGGCTTCAGCCAGGCCGGCGACACCGCCGCCGTCTCCAACCTGTGGGCCTTCGACGGCTTCTTCCCCAAGGGCATCGGCTCCTCCCTGATGACCCTCCAGGGCGTGATGTTCGCCTACCTCGCCGTCGAGCTGGTCGGCGTCACCGCAGGCGAGTCCGAGAACCCGGAGAAGACCCTCCCCAAGGCGATCAACACCCTGCCCTGTCGCATCGCGCTCTTCTACGTCGGCGCCCTCACCGTCATCCTGGCGGTGGTCAAGTGGACCCAGTTCGCCGAGGGCGTCAGCCCCTTCGTGGAGGCGTTCACGGTCATCGGCATCCCGGCCGGCGCCGGCATCGTCAACTTCGTCGTGCTCACCGCCGCCCTGTCGTCCTGCAACTCCGGCATGTACTCGACGGGCCGCATGCTGCGCAACCTCGCGGACAAGGGCGAGGCCCCCAAGTTCTTCACCAGGCTGTCGTCGACCAAGACGCCGGCTCTGGGCGTCGGCATCTCGGCGATCTTCATGGGCATCGGCGTGGTGCTGAACTACACCGTCCCGGAGAAGGCCTTCGGCTACGTCACCTCCATCGCCACCGCGGCCGGCATCTGGACCTGGCTGATGATCCTGATCAGTCACGTCCTGTACCGCCGCAAGGTCGTCGCGGGCCGCCTGCCCGCCTCCTCCTTCCCGGCCCCGGGCGGCTCGGTCTGCTCCTACATCGCCATCGCCTTCCTGCTCTTCGTCACCTGCCTCATCGCCTACGACGCAGACGCCCGCGTCTGTCTGTACGTGATGGCCGGCTGGGCCGCCGCCCTCGGCATCGGCTGGGCCGTGCTCAAGAGCCGCAACCCGCAGATCACCGAGCGGCACGGCGAGCCGGACCTGGAGAAGATCGGCTGACCAGCGCGTTCGCGCGCATCGCGGACGTCCGGCCGCACGGGGTGCTCGTGGCACCCGGCACGGCCACCGCTCAGGATGTCCGGCATACGGGCCGGTCCGTACCACCCCTCGGTACGGATCGGTCCTTCTGCTTATCCTGGCCGCATGCTGACCATCACCCAGGCCCTGTACGACCAGATCGTCGCCCACGCGCGCGAGGACCACCCCGACGAGGCGTGCGGCGTGGTGGCCGGTCCCGAGGGCGAGGGCCGCCCCGAGCGGTTCATCCCGATGCTGAACGCGGCCCGCTCGCCCACGTTCTACGAGTTCGACTCGCAGGACCTGCTCAAGCTCTACCGCGAGATGGACGACCGCGACGAGGAGCCGGCGGTCATCTACCACTCGCACACCGCCACCGAGGCCTACCCCTCCCGCACCGACCTCAGCTACGCGGGCGAGCCCGGCGCGCACTACGTCCTGGTCTCCACGGCGGACACCGACGGCGCCGGTGACTTCCAGTTCCGTTCGTTCCGGATCGTGGCGGGAGAGGTCACGGAGGAGGAGGTCAAGGTCGTGGAGACGTACTGATATCGCATGGCGGACGAAAACCGTCCACGATGCGATATCACACTCCGGAAGCCGGACCGGGAATCGATACGATGAGCCCATGGTTCTTCTCGACGTGAGCGACAAGGCGCCGGGCACGCTGCTCGTGGCGCGGCTGCACGTCGACCTGTGCAGGCTGAACAGCGCCATCTGTTGATCTTCCGCCGCCGCCGTACGGCTGTCCGGCCGTGCGCCGCGGCGCGCCGACGTGTGCCGCCGCGTGCCCTCCGAACCCACCACGAACTTCCGACAGGAGCCCTCAGCCATGGCCATCGAGGTCCGCATCCCGACCATCCTCCGCCAGTACACCGACGGTCAGAAGGCGGTGGAGGGCAACGGGGACACCCTCGCCAAGCTCTTCGCCGACCTCGAGACCCGGCACCCGGGCATTCAGGCCCGCATTGTGGACGGCGAGCAGCTGCGCCGTTTCGTCAACGTCTACCTGAACGACGAGGACGTCCGCTTCCTGGACGGCATCGACACCAAGCTCAGCGACGGCGACAGCATCACGATCCTGCCGGCCGTCGCCGGCGGTATGGCCTGATCGGGATGCGGTACGACTCCCCGCTGGCGGCGGTGGGCAACACCCCTCTGGTGTGCCTGCCGCGGCTCTCGCCGTCCGACGACGTCCGCATCTGGGCCAAGCTGGAGGACCGCAACCCGACCGGCTCCATCAAGGACCGCCCCGCGCTGCACATGATCGAGCAGGCGGAGAAGGACGGCCGCCTCACCCCGGGCTGCACCATCCTGGAGCCGACCAGCGGGAACACCGGCATCTCCCTGGCCATGGCGGCCAGGCTCAAGGGCTACCGCATCGTCTGCGTGATGCCCGAGAACACCTCGCAGGAGCGCCGGGACCTGCTCGCCATGTGGGGCGCGGAGATCATCTCCTCGCCGGCCGCGGGCGGCTCCAACACCGCCGTACGGGTCGCGAAGGAACTCTCCGCCGAGCACCCGGACTGGGTGATGCTCTACCAGTACGGCAACCCGGACAACGCGGGCGCCCACTACGCCGGCACCGGTCCCGAGATCCTGGCCGACCTCCCGTCCGTCACCCACTTCGTGGCCGGCCTCGGCACCACCGGCACCCTCATGGGCGTCGGCCGCTACCTGCGCGAGCACAAGCCGGACATCAAGATCGTCGCCGCCGAGCCGCGCTACGACGACCTCGTGTACGGCCTGCGCAACCTCGACGAGGGCTTCGTACCCGAGCTGTACGACGCCTCCGTGCTCACCTCCCGCTTCTCGGTGGGCTCCGCCGACGCGGTCACCCGCACCCGGGAACTCCTCCAGCAGGAGGGCATCTTCGCGGGTGTCTCCACCGGCGCCGCGCTGCACGCCGCGATCGGCGTGGGCAAGAAGGCGGTGAAGGCCGGCGAGAGCGCGGACATCGTGTTCGTCGTCGCCGACGGCGGCTGGAAGTACCTCTCCACCGGCGTCTACACGGCGGCCACCACCGAAGCGGCCATCGAGACCCTCCAGGGCCAGCTCTGGGCCTGACCGGCGGCTGAGGCTCTACGGCGCGAGGTGACGGACCTGGTCCCACAGGACCGGGTCCACCACACCCACCCGGCGCCGGAAGTCAGCCACGGGCACCTCACGCAGCTCGTCGGTCTCCAGGAAACTCGTCCGGCCCCGCGCGTCCCCGACCGAGCCCGGCGGCAACGCGATCACCCCGGACCGCCCGTCCCGGTGCCGCGTGGTGATCTTCGCGACCAGCACCCGCCGCCCCCGCACCGAGATCACCAGGCACGGCCGGTCCTTGGCACCGGCGGTGTCCTCGTACGGCACGTTCGCCCACCAGATCTCCGCGGGCCGCGGACGAGTGGACCGGGCCCGGGGACCCGCGGGGCGTCCCGGCGGCCGCCGGCTGCCGCCCGGCCGGGGCGGGCGCCGCCCCCGGCCCCAGCCGTCGACGACCGTGGCGACGAGCGCGAGCAGTACCACCGCCGCGAGGGCGAGCCACCAGGACGTGTGCATACCGAGACGGTACCGGCGCGCACTCTCCGCGCGCGCCCCATCAATGCCCCCACGCGCCCCGGTTCCAGCCGAACCGGTGACACCGCAGGTGAGTTCGCCCACAACGCACCCTGGTGGAGGAGCGACCCGGGGTTTTGCGCCTTACGCTCGAAGAACCGCACGACCCCCGTCTCTCCACACGCGCCAGCGGAGGTTTCTGCTTCATGAAGCTCACCGTCGTCGGCTGCTCGGGGTCGTTCCCGTCCGCGGAATCGGCCTGCTCGAGCTACCTCGTCGAGGCCGACGGCTTCCGGCTGCTTCTCGACATGGGCAACGGTGCCCTCGGCGAGCTGCAGCGCCACTGCGGTCTCTACGACCTCGACGCGATCTTCCTCAGCCACCTGCACTCCGACCACTGCATCGACATGTGCGCCTACTTCGTGGCGCGCTACTACCGGCACGACGGCGGCCGCTGCGGCCCCCTCCCGGTCTACGGACCCGAGGGCACCGAGCACCGGCTCACCACCGCCTACGGCGACACCCCCTCGGCCTCGTCGATGAGCGAGGTGTTCGACTTCCACACGGTCAAGCCGTCCACGTTCGAGGTCGGCCCGTTCACCGTGCACACCGAGCGGGTCGCCCACCCCGTGGAGGCCTACGCCATCCGCGTCGAGCACGGCGGCCGCTCGCTCACCTACTCCGGCGACACGGGCGTCACCGCCACGCTGGACGAACTCGCCCGGGACACCGACCTGTTCCTCTGCGAAGCCGCCTTCACGCACGGCAAGGAGAACATCCCCGACCTGCACCTCAACGGCCGCGAGGCCGGCGAGACCGCCGCCCGCGCCGGCGCCCGCCGCCTGGTGCTCACCCACATCCCCCCGTGGACCGACCCCCGGGTCAACCTGGCCGACGCGCGCGAGGTCTACGACGGGGCGGTGGAGGTCGCGGCGACGGGCGCGGTGTACGAGGTCTAGCCCCGCCCGCGGACGTACGAAAAGGCCCCGGAACCTTCCGGGGCCTTCGTCATGCCGTACGGCGGGGACTCACGCCTTCGTGAGGTCCTCGACCTCCTCCTCGGGCTCGCGGCCCGGGGTCTTCAGGTCGAACTTGACGATCGCGAAACGGAACGTCACGTAGTAGATCGCCGCGAAAACCAGACCGATCGGGATGATCAGCCATGGCTTGGTCGCCAGGTGCCAGTTCAGGGCGTAGTCGATGGCACCGGCCGAGAAGTTGAAGCCCGCGTGCACACCCAGGCCCCAGGTGACCGCCATGGATATCGCGGTGAGCACCGCGTGCAGCACGTACAGGACCGGCGCGATGAACATGAACGAGAACTCGATCGGCTCGGTCACACCCGTGACGAACGAGGTCAGCGCGAGCGAGACCATCATGCCGAGGACGGCCTTGCGGCGCTCCGGGCGCGCGGTGTGCGCGATGGCGATCGCGGCGGCCGGCAGACCGAACATCATGATCGGGAAGAAGCCCGACTGGAAGATGCCGGCGGACGGGTCACCGGCCAGGAAGCGCGTGATGTCGCCGTGCACGACCTCACCGGCGGAGTTGGTGAAATCGCCGAGCTGGAACCAGGCCACCGTGTTCACGAACTGGTGCATGCCGACCGGGATCAGCGCCCGGTTCACGCCGCCGAACAGGGCCGCGCCACCCGCGCCGAGACCCGTCATCCACTCGCCGAAGTTGGAGATGCCGGTGCCGATGGGCTCCCAGACCAGACCGAAGAAGACACCGACCACGATGCCGACGAACGCCATGATGATCGGCACCAGCCGGCGCCCGTTGAAGAAGCCGAGCCAGTCCACCAGCCTGGTGCGGTGGAACCGCTGCCACAGCACGGCGGCGAGCAGACCCATGATGATGCCGCCGAGGACACCCGGGTCGTTGTACGTCGCCGCGACGTCCTCGCCCTTCTTGACCACCGCCTCGGTGACCGGGAACGCCTCCAGGACCTTGCTGTAGACGAGGAAGCCGACCACCGCGGCCAGGGCCGTTGAGCCGTCCGCCTTCTTGGCGAACCCGATGGCCACGCCGATGCAGAACAGGATCGGCAGCGATCCGGTCAGGGCACCGCCGGCGTTGTTGAAGACCGCGGCGACCCGGTCCCAGCCGAGGCCGTCCTTGCCGAAGATGTCGTCCTGGCCGAGCCGGACCATGATGCCCGCCGCCGGCAGCACGGCGATCGGGAGCTGCAGGCTGCGGCCGACCTTCTGCAGACCCTGGAAAAGACCAGATCCCCGCTTCTTTGCGGGGGCCGCCTTGTCAGTGGCGGTGCTCATACTTCCTCCATCGGGTGGTGGTCTACACCACTCAGTGGTGTAGACCTGTTGTACACGATGAAGGCCGCGTAAGGAACCCGCGATTCCGCGATCGGAGTGCTACGCGCAGTGCCGGATCAAGACCCCAGCTCAGACGCGTACGAGGGCGCGCCGAAGGCCCCCGGACGGCAGTCCGAGGGCCTTCGAGAGACCATGTGCAAAGGGTACGTGAGGGTGCGTGAGGTCTACACCTTCGTGACGTCCTCCACCTCGTCCTCCGGCTCCCGCCCCGGGGTCTTCAGGTCGAACTTTGTGATCGCGAACCGGAAGACCACGTAATACACCACGGCGAAGCACAGCCCGATCGGGATGATCAGCCACGGCCTGGTCGCCAGGTTCCAGTTGATGACGTAGTCGATCAGCCCCGCCGAGAAGCTGAACCCGTCCTTGACGCCCAGCGCCCACGTCACCGCCATCGACACACCCGTCAGCACCGCGTGCACCGCGTACAGCAGCGGCGCGATGAAGAGGAACGAGTACTCCAGCGGCTCCGTGATCCCCGTCACGAACGACGTCAGCGCCACCGACAGCATCAGACCCCCGACCTCCTTGCGCCGGTGCGGCTTCGCGCAGTGCGTGATCGCCAGCGCCGCCGCCGGCAGCGCGAACATCATGATCGGGAAGAAGCCCGTGGTGAACTGGCCCGCGGTCGGATCACCCGCCAGGAACATGTTGACGTCACCGTGCACCACCGTGCCGTCCGGCTTCGTGTACGAGCCGAACTGGAACCACATCGGCACGTTCAGGAACTGGTGCAGGCCGATCACCAGCAACGCCCGGTTCGCGACCCCGAAGATGCCCGAACCCCACGCGCCCAGTCCGTTCAGCCAGTCACTGAAACTCTCCAGCGCGTCACCGATCGGCGGCCACACCCACAGACACAGCGCCGCGAACGCGATCGCCACGAACGCCATGATGATCGGCACCAGCCGGCGCCCGTTGAAGAAGCCGAGCCAGTCCACCAGCTTCGTACGGTGAAAGCGCTGCCAGAAGTAGGCCGTCAGCAGCCCCATCACGATGCCGCCGAAGACCCCCGGATTCTGGAAGGTCAACGCCGTCACCGTCTCCGACCCGTCCGTCAGCCGGCACCCGATCTGCGGGACGACCTCCGACCCCTCCGGACAGTCCACCGGGAACTGCCGCAGCACGTTGAAGTAGACGAGGAACCCCGCCACCGCAGCCAGCGCCGTCGAACCGTCCGCCTTCCTCGCCATCCCGATGGCCACGCCCACACAGAACAGCAGCGGCAGCCCCAGCGAACCGTCGAGCAGCGCGCCGCCCGCGCCGGTCATCACCTTCGAGACGTTCGACCAGCCGAGACCGTCGTCCCCGAAGACGTCCGGCTGCCCGAGCCGGTTGAGAATGCCGGCGGCGGGCAGGACCGCGATGGGCAACTGAAGACTGCGTCCCATCTTCTGCAGGCCCTGGAACGCCTTGTTCCAACGGGCGCGAGCGGGACTGACCGCGCTGTCGGCACTCATCCGGTCTCCATCCGGTCGCCGGTACACTGGTGTAGACCAGTTGGCAGACGGCTGCGTCGCCGTGACGCCATCATTCGGTACCCACCGCACGGGTGGCTCGCGAAGATGGGCCAACTGTGGGTTACTGCGACAAAGCGGTTCGGATCAGGGAGAAGGAACATGGCCAGCAAGGCTGAGAAGATCGTCGCCGGCCTCGGCGGCATCGACAACATCGACGAGATCGAGGGCTGCATCACCCGCCTCCGCACCGAGGTCAACGACCCCGCACTGGTCAACGAAGCCGCCCTGAAGGCCGCGGGCGCCCACGGCGTCGTCAAGATGGGCACCGCCATCCAGGTCGTCATCGGCACCGACGCCGACCCGATCGCCGCGGAAATCGAAGACATGATGTGACCCGACCCATCGGGTCCACCGGCAAGGGGGCGTGTACGGGGCGGCGGTTTCACTTGGGGGAATTCGCCCTACGGGATGGGCCGGCGGCGGGGCGTTATGTGAGGCCGCTTTTAAGCAAGGTAGGGCCGCACCC
>NZ_JBHXNW010000040.1:0-27962 GCF_042717365.1 Streptomyces sp. NPDC058534 | reverse complement strand
ACGCCCCCCCCACCCCCCGCACACTAAATATAATAATACCACACACCCCCCCCCGGCGCCCCCCCCTGGCGTCCCTGTCGCGGGGAGACAATAAACCCCCCCCCCCCCCCCCCCTTCCGCATGGGCCGCCGGACAGGCCTTAGGCTCACCCGCATGTCACGCATCGACGGCCGCACCCCCCAGCAACTCCGCCCCGTCACCATCGAACGCGGCTGGAGCAAGCACGCCGAAGGCTCCGTCCTCGTCTCCTTCGGCGACACCAAAGTCCTCTGCAACGCCTCCGTCACCGAAGGCGTCCCGCGCTGGCGCAAGGGCAGCGGCGAAGGCTGGGTCACCGCCGAGTACGCCATGCTTCCCCGCGCCACCAACACCCGGGGCGACCGCGAGTCCGTCAAGGGCCGCATCGGCGGCCGCACCCACGAGATCAGCCGCCTCATCGGCCGTTCCCTGCGCGCCGTCATCGACTACAAGGCGCTCGGCGAGAACACCATCGTCCTGGACTGCGACGTCCTCCAGGCCGACGGCGGCACCCGCACCGCCGCCATCACCGGCGCCTACGTCGCCCTCGCCGACGCCATTACCTGGGCCCAGACCAAGAAGCTCATCAAGCCCAGCCGCAAGCCCCTCACCGGCACCGTCTCCGCCGTCTCCGTCGGCATCGTCGACGGCACCCCGCTCCTCGACCTGCGCTACGAGGAGGACGTGCGCGCCGACACCGACATGAACGTCGTCTGCACCGGCGACGGCCGCTTCGTCGAGGTCCAGGGCACCGCCGAGGCCGAGCCCTTCGCGCGCGACGAGCTGGGCACCCTGCTCGACCTCGCCACCGCCGGCTGCGCGGAACTCGCCGAACTCCAGCGCAAGGCGCTTGATACGGTCCTCGAAAGGTAAAGCGCGCACCAAGGGCGCCTCAAGAAAAGACGGCCCGGACGCGCAACTCAGCCGCCCGCAGCCGCGTCACTAGCAGTACAGCAACACAGCAACACAGCAGTACAACAGCAGTACATGAGTTCTACGGGCGTACGGCAGCACTCGCCGTACGCCCGACGCAACACCGCACACGGGCCGTCCGGCCCTGTCTCAACGGGAGGACCGAGACCCATGGCCGCGAGCCGCCACCGCCGCCTTCGCCGCACCGCCACCGCCGTCGCCACCGTGGCGACCATCGCCCTGACGGCCGGCCTCACCACCGGCTGCGACGCCGTCGGCAAGGCCCTCGACTGTGTCCAGACGGCGGACGCCATCGCCGACAGCGTCACCTCGCTCCAGCAGGCCGTGGAGAGCGCGTCCAACGACCCGACGCAACTCGAGGAATCCCTCGACTCCATAGACAAGAACCTCAACAAGATAGGCGACAAGACCGACAACGCCGACGTCAACCAGGCGGTCGACGACCTCGGCAAGGCCGTCGACAACGTCCGCACCTCGGTCGAGAACGGCGACGAGACCCCCGACCTCAGCCCCGTCACCGACGCGGCCGGCGAACTGACGAAGGTCTGCACGCCGTAAGGGAGGGGCTCCGGCCCGGGCACTGGCTGGCCGGGGTTCGGCGATACTGGTTCCCATGACCCGCCTGATCCTCGCCACCCGTAACGCCGGAAAGATCACCGAACTGAGGGCCATCCTCGCCGACGCGGGCCTGCCCCACGACCTCGTCGGCGCGGACGCCTACCCGGAGATCCCCGACGTCAAGGAAACCGGCGTCACCTTCGCCGAGAACGCCCTGCTCAAGGCCCACGCCCTCGCCCAGGCCACCGGCCTGCCCGCCGTCGCCGACGACTCCGGCCTCTGCGTCGACGTCCTGAACGGCGCGCCGGGCATCTTCTCCGCCCGCTGGTCCGGAACTCACGGCAACGACCAGGCCAACCTGGACCTCCTCCTGGCCCAGCTCTCCGACATCGCCGACGAACACCGGGCCGCCCACTTCGCCTGCGCGGCGGCGTTGGCCCTGCCCGACGGCACGGAGCGCGTCGTAGAGGGCCAGTTGCCCGGCACCCTCCGCCACACCCCCGCCGGCACGGGCGGCTTCGGCTACGACCCCATCCTCCAGCCGGAGGGCGAGTCGAGAACATGCGCGGAACTGACAGCGTCCGAGAAAAACGCGATCAGCCACCGAGGGAAGGCGTTCCGGGCGCTGGTGCCGGTGGTGCGGGATCTGTTGGGCTGACTCGACGAAGGGTGCCTCCACCTTCAAATCGAAGGTGGAGGTGGAGGTGCGGCCGGAGGGATTCGAACCCTCACGGGTGTTACCCCACTGGGATCTAAGCCCAGCGTGACTGCCATTCCACCACGGCCGCTCAAACGGTCGTCATCCTCGACCGGCAGCCTTCAGTGTACGGGTAGGGCTCGTTACCCTGTGAGAGGTGGCCTTCTCTTCTGGCGACACCACGTCTCCGTCAACGAGTGACAGTTGGGGCACAGGTACCGCAGATTCTCCCTCCGGTTGTCACGCCAGTCGCCGTTGACGTGGTCGATCTGCAAGGTGATGGGCCGTCTCAGCCACTCCCCGGTATTTCCGCAGGTCTCGCATGCATACGGCACGCGGATCTCGGTCAGGGCCCGGTGGAGCTGACTCCTGTTCATCCGCCCGGCGCCGGGAGGCAGGACGACGAGCACTCGTTGAGCTATGGGCGCAGGCGCGGGGCGCTCCGGTCGAGCCCATGAACTGCGTTTGAAGTGGCTGGTATCAAGGCCGAGCCGGGCTGATGCCCTTCTGACGCGCCGGTGGTTGGTGTCGTTGACGTCCAGGCCGATGCTTCGCATCACGTCGGCATAGCTTGTCGAATGCTCCACTGCGTCCCGCAACTTGTCCTCGGGAATCGCGACCCGACGGTGGGAGAAGTGCCCCGTGTCGATGCGCTGGGCGCGCAGCATGCGCTTCAGGGTCGCGCGGGAGCGGCTGTCGTCGGGTACGCCCAGTGTCCGGGCCACACCACGAACGCTCGTGGACGTCGCCGCGGCGGCGCTCAGCTCCTCCGGTGTGAGAGGCAGGTCTGGTTCGGGCTGTCGCAACCCGGGGAAATGACTGACGTCGATTCCCGCTGCGCTGATCCGGCGGCAAATGTGTGACAGCGTCCCGGTGGCTGGAGCGGCACCCAGCTTCAGACTTCGCGGAGCGATGACGAAGACGCGGCAGCCTCCGCGATGGCAGCGTCCGGATACTTGCGCCACGGGCTGCGCTTGACGAAGTGGCTGGTGTCGAGGCCGCGAGCGGCAACTTTCTCCTGGAGCACACGTCGTTGGCCTCCGCTTGGCCGAAGGCCCAGCCGCCGCATCAGATCTGTCCAGTTTCGAGCTTCCGCGACGGCCTCCTCCAGCCGCTCCCGGCTGTACGCGCTGGCCCCCATTACGTCCCCTCCGTCCCGGCCACGCGTTCGTGGCCTCGTACGGAGTAACGAACCGACTATCGGACAGTCACGCACGCCATGCGGAAGGGCCCGTACCGGAAAGCTCCGGAAAGCTCCGGTACGGGCCCGCAGGGAACAGGGCTCAGATGCCCAGGTCCTTGATGATCTTGGCCACGTGCCCAGTCGCCCGCACGTTGTACAGGGCGTGTTCGACCTTGCCCGCCTCGTCCACGACGATCGTGGAGCGGATGACGCCCATGTAGGTCTTGCCGTAGTTCTTCTTCTCGCCGAAGGCGCCGTACGCGTCGAGGGCCTTCTTGTCCGGGTCGGCGAGGAGGGTGACCTTCAGGGACTCGGCCTCGCGGAACTTGGCGAGTTTCTCCGGCTTGTCGGGGGAGATGCCGATCACGTCGTACCCGGCGCCGGCCAGCAGCTCCAGGTTGTCCGTGAAGTCGCACGCCTGCTTCGTGCAGCCGGGGGTAAGGGCAGCAGGGTAGAAGTAGACGATGACCTTGCGGCCCTTGTGGTCGGACAGGGACACCTCGTTGCCGTCGGCGTCCGGGAGGGTGAAGGCGGGGGCAGGGTCCCCGGGCTGGAGTCGCTCGCTCATCGAATCAGCGTAACCGGGGGTCCTGACAGCGCGGAGAAGCGAGTAGCTGACAGACTGTGCGGGACAGTGGCAGAGGACTTCGGAGGCGTACGGTGGCGGACACGTCGGACATCAGAACCCCGGCGCAGATCGAGGCGGACATCAAGCGCCGCCGCGAGGTGCTGGCCGAGACGCTCGACGAGCTCGGGATGCGGGTGCACCCGAAGACGATCGTGGGCGATGCCAAGGCCAAGGTCGCCTCCAGCGTCGACCACACCCTCGGGCGCGCCTACGTCAAGGTCAACAGCGTGGTCAGCGATGTGAAGTCGCAGTTCGTGGACGAGGAGGGCGCGCCCCGGCTGGAGCGGGTCGTGCCCGTCGCGCTCGTGGTGGTCGGGGTCGTGGGGCTGCTCGCCCTGGGCAGTACCCGGCGGCGCGGGCGCTGAGCCGGGGCAGGTAGGTTCGGGGCGTGAGCGCCAAGAGAAACGAGCACGGCTCCCAGGACGACAAGCTGCCCATCCGGATGCTGCACGACCGCGTACTCGTGCGGCAGGACACCGGTGAGGGCGAGCGGCGTTCCGGGGGCGGCATCCTGATCCCCGCCACGGCGGCGGTCGGCAAGCGGCTGGCCTGGGCGGCGGTCGTCGCCGTCGGGCAGAACGTACGGACCGTCGAGCCGGGCGACCGGGTGCTGTACGACCCGGAGGACCGCGCCGAGGTCGAGGTGCGGGGGGTCGGCTACGTGCTCATGCGCGAGCGTGACCTGCACGCGGTGGCCGCGGACCGGTTCGAGGGGTCCGAGGACTCCACCGGGCTGTATCTGTAGAGACCTGTGGAGCAGTACGTGTGAGGGGCTGGTGACCAGTGTCACCAGCCTCTTTCAGTCTCCTTCCGCTGATTTTGCTACCTTGTAGAGACCCGACGAGACGCGCCGTACCGGGCTGAATGAAAAGACGACGCACCACCGTTCAGTTCGTTTCACGGAGGTGCCCGTCATGGCTTGGGTTCTGTTGCTCGTCGCCGGTCTGCTCGAGGTCGGCTGGTCGATCGGGATGAAGTACACCGACGGTTTCACCCGGCTCGTGCCCAGTCTGTTCACCGGTGCCGGGATCGTCGCGAGCATGCTGCTGCTGTCGTACGCGGCCCGGACGCTCCCCATCGGTACCGCCTACGGCGTGTGGGTGGGGATCGGTGCGGCCGGGGCGGCGGTGCTCGGCATGGTCGTGCTGGGTGAGCCGGTGACCGCCGCGCGGATCTTCTTCATCTGTCTGCTGCTGGTCGCCGTCGTGGGTCTGAAGGCGACCTCGGGTCACTGACGCCGGGGTGTGACCGGGACGCCGGCGACCGTGCCGGCGGTGTCCGAGCCGCCGCCGCCCGCGCCGCCGGTGTCCCCGCCGCCCTCGGTGGTGCCGCCGTTCGACGAGCCGCCGCCGGTGTCCCCGCCGCCTCCGTCGCCGCCGCCCGTGGGGCCCGGTTCCGTGCTGGCGCCGCCCGAGGGTCCGCCGGTGGTCGGGGCGCCGGTCTCGCCGCCGGAGTCGCCGGGTGAGGTGCTGGTGCCGCCGCTGCCGTCGCCCGGGGTCTGGGTGCCGGAGTCCTCGTCGCCGGTGGACTCGTCGTCCGGTTCGCCGCTGCCGCTCTCGTCGCCGGAGCCCGGTTCGTCCGAGGAGTCGGCGGACGGGGGTGCGGTGACGTCGGCGCCCGTCTGGAGCTGGAGGTCGAAGTCGCTGACGGGTTCGCCCTCCAGCGCCTTGCGGGTGTACTGGCTCCAGATCTCGGCGGGCGCGCCGCCGCCGTTGATCCTGGGCAGGCCCATAGCGCCGTACAGCGGCTTGTGGGCGGCGGTCTTCGGGTCCTGGCCCATGACGGCGACGACGGTGGCCAGTTCGGGGGTGTAGCCGGCGAACCAGGCGGCCGTGTCCTCCTCCGCGGTACCGGTCTTGCCGGCCGCGGGCCGGCCGGCGGCCTGGGCGGCGGTGGCGGTGCCGTTCTCGACGACGCTGCGCAGGACGGACGTCGTGGTGTCCGCGGACTCGCGGCTGACGGCCTGGCGCTCGCGCCGCTCGGGCAGCTCGACCTCGTGCTTGCCGTCCTTCATGACCTTCTCGACCAGCGTGTACGTGCCGTGCCTGCCGTGGTTGGCGAGGGTCGCGTACGCCTCGGCCATGTCGAGGGGGCTGGCGGTGGCGACGCCGAGGGCGATGGACGGGGAGGGCGTCAGTTCCGGGGTGTTCTTGGAGAGCCCGAGGTCGATCGCGGTCTGCATGACCTTGTCGGAGCCGACGTCCACGGCCATCTGGGCGTACACGGCGTTGATGGACTTGTCGGTGGCCTCGCGGACGGTGACGTCGCCGTAGTCGCGGTGGTCCTCGTTCTCGGGGGCGTAGCGGCCGCCGCTCCAGCCCTCGACGGGGCGTTCGCTGGTGCCGTCGTACCTGGTGTTCGGGTTGATCGTGCGGCCGTCCTGCGTCTCGGAGTGGTTCTCGACGGCGGAGGTGAACACGAAGGGCTTGAAGGCGGAGCCGACCTGGAAGTCGCGGCGGACGGCGTTGGGTGTGTACTGCTTGACGTAGTCGATGCCGTTGTACATCGCGACGACCTTGCCGGACCGCGGGTCGACGGAGGCGCCGCCGGCCCGGACGTAGCTGTCGACCTTGCGGTCCTTGGAGAGCTGGGACATCAGCTTGTCGTCGACGGCCTTGACGAAGGCGTTCTGCTTGTCCTTCTGGAGGGTCGTGGTGATGCGGTAGCCGCCGCGGTCGAGTTCCTCCTCGTCCACGATCTCGTTCTGGACCAGGTAGTCCTTGACGATGTTGACGACGTAGCCGCGCTGCCCGGACATGCTGGTGGAGACCGTGGACTGCTTGGGCGTGGGGAACTTCGCGGCGGCGCGCTCGGAGGCGCTCAGCCAGCCCTTGTCGGCCATGCCGTCCATGACGTAGTTCCAGCGGGACTCGGCGGCGCCCTTGTTCTCGGGGTGGGCTACGACGTCGTACTGGCTGGGGGCGTTGAGCAGGGAGGCGAGGTAGGCGCCCTGGCCGGCCGTGAGGTCCTTGGCGTCGATGCCGTAGTAGGCCTGCGCGGCGGCCTGGATGCCGTAGGCGCCGCGGCCGAAGAAGCTGGTGTTGAGGTAGCCCTCCAGGATCTCGCTCTTGCTCTTCTCGCGGTCGAGCTTGATCGAGATGAAGAACTCCTTCACCTTGCGGGTGACGGTCTGGTCCTGGGCCAGGTAGTAGTTCTTGACGTACTGCTGGGTGATCGTGGAGCCGGACTGTTTGCCCTTGCCGGTGGCGGTGTTCCAGCCGGCCCGGACCATGGCCCCGGGGTCGATGGCTGACTCGCTGTAGAAGTCGCGGTCCTCGGCGGCCAGGACGGCGTGCTGGGCGTCCTTGGAGATGCGGGCGAGGCCGACGCTCTCCCGGTTGACCTCGCCGTCGCGGGCGAGGACGCTGCCGTCGGCGTACAGGTAGACGTTGGACTGCTTGGTGGCGGCCGCGTTGGCGGCCGGGATCCGCACCAGGTGGTAGCCGAGGAAGAAGCCGCCGACCAGCAGCAGGAGGCCGACCACGCAGGTGCTCAGCATGATGCGCCAGGTCGGGATCAGCCTGCGCCAGCCGGTCCGCTTCGGCCGCTTGGGCTTCTTCGCGTCCCCGTCGCCGGCCGCCTGTGGCTCTCTCGGCGCCCAGCCCTGTTCCGGCTGCTGCGGCTGCGGCTCGTCGCTCATGTCGTGCACGGACTCCTGTTTCGCGTCGTACGGTCTGGACTCGTACGGCCTTGTACGCCTCTGCGTGCTCTGGGCCCTCTGCGCCCTCTGAAGAAGACTCTCGCACCGGGGGTACCGTTCCCAGTCGACGGCACACCCGTGAAATTCCGTGGCACGGGTGGTCGTCGTCGCACTAGGCTCCTGCGCTTTGGTGCCGATCGGAGGGGGAGGGCCGTGCGCGTGGGCTCGGGGCGGTTGTACGTGGCCGTCGCGGCGGGGGGATTCAGACGGTACGCGACCTATCGTGCGGCCACCGCCGCCGGGGTGTTCACCAACACGGTCTTCGGACTGATTCTGGTCTACACCTATCTGGCCCTGTGGGAGGAGAGACCGCAGCTCGGCGGATACGACCAGGCGCAGGCCGTGACGTTCGTGTGGCTGGGGCAGGCCCTGCTGGCGGCGCTGGCGATCGGCGGCGGCGGGTTCGAGGACGAGTTGATGGAGCGCATCCGTACGGGTGACATCGCCGTCGATCTCTACCGGCCGGCCGACCTCCAGCTGTGGTGGCTGGCGGCGGACGTGGGGCGGGCGGTGTTCCAGCTGCTGGGGCGCGGGGTCGTGCCGTTCGCGTTCGGGTCGCTGTTCTTCCCGGTGGCCCTGCCGCGGGAGGTGTCGACGTGGGCGGCGTTCCTGGTGGCGGTGGTGCTGGCGGCGATGGTCAGCTTCGGGCTGCGGTATCTGGTGGCGCTCTCGGCGTTCTGGCTGATGGACGGCATGGGGGTGACGCAGATGGCGTGGCTCGCGGGATTCTTCTGCTCGGGGATGCTGCTTCCGCTGAACGTGTTCCCGGGCGCGCTCGGCGAGGTGGTCCGGATGCTGCCGTGGTCGTCGCTGCTCCAGGCGCCGGCGGACGTGCTGCTTGGCGAGGCCGACGCGCTGGGGACGTTCGTCTTCCAGGCCGGGTGGGCGGTGGCGCTGCTGGCGGTGGGGCGGCTGATGCAGTCGGCGGCGACGCGACGGGTGGTGGTCCAGGGTGGCTGAGACGGCGCGGGTGGCCCGGGAGCGCGCGCGGGTCGCGGAGGGGGTGCGCGCGTACGGCCTGATCGCCACGATGTGGATCAGGTCGACGATGGCCTACCGGACGTCGTTCGCGCTGACGACGTTCGGGAACTTCGCGGCGACCGCGCTGGACTTCGTGGCGATCCTGCTGATGTTCTCCCGTGTCGACGCGCTGGGCGGCTGGTCGCTGGGCGAGGTGGCGTTCCTGTACGGGGTGGCGGGGGTCTCCTTCGGGCTGGCCGACCTGGCGGTCGGCTCGATGGAGCGGCTGGGCCGGCGGGTGCGCGACGGCACGCTGGACACGCTGCTGGTGCGCCCGGCGCCGGTGCTGGCGCAGGTGGCGGCGGACCGGTTCGCGCTGCGCCGCCTCGGCCGGGTGACGCAGGGCGTACTGATCCTGGTCTACGCCCTGGTGCTGCTGGACATCGACTGGACGGCGGCGAAGCTGCTGCTGATGCCGGTGATGCTGCTCAGCGGGGCGGGGATCTTCTGCGCGGTGTTCGTGGCGGCGGCGGCGTTCCAGTTCGTGGCGCAGGACGCGTCGGAGGTGTCGAACGCGTTCACCTACGGCGGCACGACGATGCTGCAGTATCCGCCGACCGTGTTCGCGCTGGACCTGGTGCGGGGGGTGACCTTCGTGGTGCCGCTGGCCTTCGTCAACTGGCTGCCGGCGGGTTATGTGCTGGACCGGCCCTTCCCGCTGGACCTGCCGGAGTGGGTGGCCTTCACGTCGCCGCTCGTGGCGGTGGCCTGCTGCGCGCTGGCGGGGCTGGCCTGGCGGGCGGGGCTTGGTTCGTACCGGAGTACAGGGAGCTGACGGAGTGAGGGAGCTGACGGCGATGACCGAGGTGGACACCGCCGCGCCGCGGGGCGCGGCCTTCATCGAGCTGGACGGCGTCGAGAAGGTCTTCGACGTGCGCAGGAAGACGGGTTTCCTGAAGCGGGAGCGGCGTGAGGTGCGGGCCGTGGACGGGCTGTCCTTCACGGTGGCGCGCGGCGAGATGGTCGGCTACATCGGGCCGAACGGTGCCGGGAAGTCGACGACGATCAAGATGCTCACCGGCATCCTGACGCCGAGCGGCGGCCGGCTGCGGGTGGCGGGGATCGACCCGTCCCGGGAGCGGACGCGGCTGGCGCACCGTATCGGGGTCGTGTTCGGGCAGCGGACGACGCTGTGGTGGGACCTGCCGCTGATCGACTCCTACCGGCTGATGCACCGCATGTACCGGATCCCGGACGCCCGTTACCGGGAGAACCTGGACCGCTGCGTGGAACTGCTCCAGCTCCAGGAGCTGTTGGACGTGCCGGTACGGCAGCTCTCGCTGGGCCAGCGGATGCGCGGCGACATCGCGGCGGCGCTGCTGCACGACCCGGAGGTGCTGTACCTGGACGAGCCGACGATCGGCCTGGACGTGGTGTCGAAGGCCAAGGTGCGGGGCTTCCTGCGGGACTTGAACGCGGAGCGCGGTACGACGGTGCTGCTGACCACGCACGACCTCCAGGACATCGAGCAGCTGTGCTCGCGCGTGATGGTCATCGACCACGGGCGGCTGATGTACGACGGTCCGCTGGCGGGGCTGCACGAGGCGGGGGAGAGCGAGCGGACGCTGGTGGTGGACCTGGAGCGGGAGTTGCCGCCGATCGAGGCGCCGGCGCCCGCGCGGGTGGTGCGGGTGGAGGGGCCGCGGCAGTGGCTGGCGTTCCCGGCGTCGGCGTCGGCGGCGGGGCTGGTGGCGCGGATCGCCGCGGAGTATCCGCTGGTGGACCTGTCGGTGCGGGAGCCGGACATCGAAGCGGTGATCGCCAAGATGTACGCGGAACGCGCGAGCGCGTAGTGCCCGGCGCGGTGACCTCGTAGGCTGCTGTACATGACCGACGACGCCCCGGAGCTCCGCGCATCCGACGCCGACCGTGAACGAGTCGCCGAGGTCCTGCGGGACGCCCTCACGGAGGGGCGTCTCGACATGACCGAGTTCGAGGAGCGGCTGGACGCCACGTACCGCGCGCGGACCTACGGGGAACTGGCGCCGATCACCCGGGACCTGCCGGACGGTACGGCGGTCGTGGCGCCCAAGGTGTCGATGACCAAGGAGCCGGCGCCCGCGGGGGACTGGGCGGGCCGGATCACCGGCGGGGAGCCCTCGTCGACCTGGGCGGTCGCGGTGATGTCCGGGTTCCAGCGCAAGGGCCGCTGGACGGTGCCCCGGCGGTTCAATTCGTTCGCGTTCTGGGGCGGCGGGGACATCGACCTGCGCGAGGCGAACTTCGCGGACGGCGAGGTCGTGATCAACTGCGTCGCGATCATGGGCGGGATGAACGTGATCGTGCCGCCCGGTGTCGAGGTCGTCGTGCGCGGCATCGGGATCATGGGCGGCTTCGACCACCGCGAGGAGGGCGCCCCCGGCGACCCGGGCGCCCCACGCGTGGTCGTGACCGGCTTCGCCTTCTGGGGCGGCGTCGGCGTCGAACGCAAGCTGAGCCGCGCGGAGAAGCTCCGGATCAAGGAGGAGCGCCGCCAGGAGAAGCTGGAACGCCGACAGTCCCGGGATCGGGACCCTCTGGAGCGCGACTCCGACCCCAGGCAACTGGACCCGTCCCGCCACCCCCTCCACGACCTCCACGACCTCCACGACGACCAGCGGGAACGGGAGCGCCGCCGGGACTCCTGACGGCCACCTGGGCGTTCTCGGGCGGCCGGGTGCCCGGCGGTTCTCCCGCGCCGGCGCCGGGGCGGTTCTCCCGCGTCGGCGCCGGGACGGGTCACGCCTCGACCGGGACCGCGCCCTTCAGGGCGTCCAGGTCGAGGACCTGGCCCATGCGGGCGTAGCCCTTGTCGCTGGGGTGGAGGTGGTCGCCGCTGTCGTAGTCGGCGCGGAGCCGGCGGGGGTCGTAGGCGTCGCGCAGGGCCTTGTCGAAGTCGACGACCTCGTCGAACACGCGGCCGGACCGGATCTCCTCGTTGATCTCCTGCCGCATGGCCTCGCGGGCCGGCGTGTAGTGCCGGTAGCCCCCGAACGGCATGATCGTCGCGCCGACGACCCGCAGTCCCCGCGCGTGTGCCCGGTCGACCAGTGTGCGCAGGCCGTCGAGGATGGAGTCCCGGTCGGCGAGTTCCGGGCTGTTCAGGATGTCGTTGACGCCGAGGACGATCACGACGACCTTGACGTTGGTGCGTTGCAGCACGTCCCGCTCGAAACGGCTCAGCGCGCTCGGGTTGTCGGAGGGCCGCCCCGCCCTGGAGGTCAGGATCCGGTTGCCGCTGATGCCCTGGTTGACGACGCTGTAGCGGGGTGCGTCCCGCCCGTCCCCGGCCGCCTCGTGCAGCCGCTCGGCGAGCACGTCGGTCCAGCGGTTGTTGGCGTTCGTCTCGGAGCCGAAGCCGTCGGTGATCGAGTCGCCGATCGCGACGACGGTGCCGTCGGCCTCGTTGCTCAGCACGTCCAGCGCCGTCAGGTAGCGCCAGTACGGCGTCGGGGTGGTGTACGCGACGGCCGTGACGTCCGCCGTGCGGTCGCCGTCGGCCAGGTAGCTGGTCTGCCGGGCCTGCGGGTGGTAGGTGACCGGGCCGGAGGGCACCGGGGAGTACGTGGTGACCAGGACGTCCGCGCCGTACGGGACGGCGATGCGGGCGATGTCGCTCATCACCTGGCCGCCCGGCGGGATGATCACCCGGGGGCTGCCGCGGAAGGTGAGCCGGCGCATCGTGTCGGCGACCGCGGCCGCCGTGTCGGGGCCGGCGGCCAGGGCGATGGAGGCGTGCGTGACGGTCAGCGGTGACTGCCCGTACAGGTTGGACAGGGTGATCCGCGCGCTGGTGCCGCCGACCCCGGCGTGCACGACGTTGCGCACCGAACGGCCCGCCATGCCGGTCGTCTCGGTGCCCGGCTCGGCGGCCGCCGGCGAGGTGGACCACGCGCCGACCCACGAGCCGGTGGAGGCGGGCGCGGCGTCACCCCGCGGGAGACGACCGCCCGCGAGCGGTGTCCGGTCCGTGCCGCCGTCGTCCGCGGACGCTCCGGCGTATATGGCCGCGGAAATCGCCACTATCAAGGTGACGACCGCTGCGAGCAGGGCACGGTGCTTGGTGGGAGGTGCCCCCGCACCCCCGTCACGACCCCGGGTCATGTTGTGCTGTTCTCCTCGGGCGAGGGGAGCCCCGAGGCTCCGGTCCGATGAACCCATGATGAGGCATGGGCCGGGGAAAGGCCGCACCAGCCCCGGGCGTTCCCCCTCCCGGACAGACGCAGGGAACTTGTGTTCCGTTCCAGGAGTCGGTCAGGAAGGGACAATGTGTGCGGGACGGATCAGCGAACGGGTGGAGCGGATGGAACGCACGAAGACGGAACTTCCCGGCGGTTTTGGGGATACCGGGAGTGCCGGGGAGGGCACGGGGGCGTTCCGTGACCGCGCGATGACCTCCTTCAGCCCGGCCGACGAGGAAAAGCGCCGCGGCGTACGCCGAATGAAGCTCACCGCGACCGGCATGCTGCTGTTCGTCGCCGTGGTCTACGTCCTGACCGAGTGGGCCTCCCACCGGGGCGCGGGCGCCTGGGCGGGCTATGTCTCCGCCGCCGCCGAGGCCGGCATGGTCGGCGCCCTCGCCGACTGGTTCGCGGTCACCGCCCTCTTCCGCCACCCGCTCGGCATCCCCATTCCGCACACCGCGATCATCCCCAAGAAGAAGGACCAGCTGGGCGTCACCCTGGGCGAGTTCGTCGGCGAGAACTTCCTCTCCGAGGACGTCGTACGGCTGCGGCTGCGCGCCGTCGGCATCGGCAGCCGGCTCGGCGCCTGGCTCGCCGTGCCCGAGCACGCCGACCGGGTGACGGCCGAGCTGTCCGCCGCCCTGCGCGGCGCCCTCACGGTGCTGCGCGACTCCGACGTGCAGGCCGTGGTGGGGGAGGCGATCACGCGCCGGGCCGACGCGCAGGAGATCGCCCCCGGCATCGGCAAGCTGCTGGACCGGATCGTCACCGACGGCGGCCACAAACGCGCCGTCGACCTGGTCGTCTCCCGCGCCCACGACTGGCTGATCCTGCACGGCGACTCCGTGATGGACGCCGTACAGGGCGGGGCGCCCGGCTGGACGCCCCGGTTCGTGGACAAGAGGGTCGGCGAGCGGGTCTACAAGGAGCTGCTGCGCTTCGTCACCGAGATGCGCGACATGCCCGCCCACCCGGCGCGCGGCGCCCTCGACCGCTTCCTCGCCGACTTCGCCTCCGACCTCCAGTCCGACACGGACACCCGCGCGCGCGTGGAGCGGCTGAAGACCGAGGTGCTGGGGCGCGGCGAGGTCCAGGACCTGATCGCGTCCGCCTGGACGGCCGTACGGTCCATGATCGTCTCGGCGGCGGAGGACGAGCGCAGCGAACTGCGGCTGCGGGTCCGGGCCTCGCTGCTTTCCCTGGGCGCCCGGATGGCCTCCGACCCCAAGGTGCAGGGCAAGGTCGACGGATGGGTGGAGGGCGCCGCGGTGTACGTGGTGACGACCTACCGCCGCGAGATCACCTCCCTGATCACCGACACCGTGGCGAGCTGGGACGCCGAGCACACCACCAAGAAGATCGAGGCGAACATCGGCCGCGACCTCCAGTTCATCCGCATCAACGGCACGGTGGTCGGCTCGCTGGCCGGGCTGCTGATCTACACGGTCTCCCGCATGCTGGGGGCGTAGGCCCCCGTCCGGCTCCGGTCCGGCGGGCCTTCCGTCACCCGGCGCGGCGGGCGTGTTCCTCCCGGTGCCGGGCACAAGGGAGGCGTTCGCCCGACGGAGAGGGAGCCATGACAGCAGAATCGTCGTCGGGTTCGGTGCCCGCCTCCACCGGGACCGTCACCACGGCCGTCCCGGCCCGCCTCGACCGCCTGCCCTGGTCACGATGGCACTGGATGATCGTGATCGGCCTCGGCACCGTCTGGATCCTGGACGGTCTGGAGGTCACGATCGTCGGCAATGTCGCCGGACGCATCGCCGAGGACGGCAGCGGCCTCGACATCAGCTCGGCCCAGGTCACCGGCCTCGCCGCCGCCCTGTACGTGGCCGGCGCGTGCTCCGGCGCCCTGTTCTTCGGCTGGCTGACGGACCGTTACGGCCGCAAGAAGCTGTTCATGGTGACGCTGGTCGTCTACCTGGCGGCCACCGCGCTGACCGCGCTCTCCTTCGAGACCTGGTGGTTCTTCCTCTTCCGGTTCCTCACCGGCTTCGGCATCGGCGGCGAGTACGCGGCCATCAACTCCGCGATCGACGAGCTGATCCCGTCCCAGTACCGGGGCCGGGTCGACCTCATCATCAACGGCAGCTACTGGCTGGGCGCGATCGGCGGCGCGCTGCTGTCCATCGTGATGCTGGACACCGACATCTTCCCCAAGGACCTCGGCTGGCGGCTCAGCTTCGCCCTCGGCGTGGTCCTCGGCCTGGTCGTCCTCCTCGTGCGCCGGCACGTGCCGGAGAGCCCACGGTGGCAGTACATCCACGGCCAGGGCGAGAAGGCGGACACCCTCGTCACGTCCGTCGAACGGGAGATCGAGGAGGAGAGGGGCGAGAAACTGCCGCCGCCGGCCGGTGAGATCACCATCCACCAGCGCAAGAGCATCGGCTTCGGCCTGATCGCCAAGACCGTCTTCCGCCGCTACCCGCGCCGCGCCGTCCTCGGCCTCTCCCTCTTCATCGGCCAGGCCTTCCTCTACAACGCCATCACCTTCGGCTTCGGCACCATCCTCATCACCTTCTTCGACGTGCCGACCGGCAAGACCGGCTACTACTTCGCCGTCATCGCCGCCGGCAACTTCCTCGGCCCGCTGCTCCTCGGCAAGCTCTTCGACACGGTCGGGCGCCGGATCATGATCTCGAGTACGTATCTGCTGTCGGGCGTGCTGCTGTTCGGCACGGCGTACCTGTTCGACCGCGGCTCGCTCACGGCCACGACCATGACGGCCTGCTGGTGCGTGGTGCTGTTCTTCGCGTCGGCGGGCGCGTCCAGCGCGTACCTGACCGTCTCCGAGATCTTCCCGATGGAGACCCGGGCCATGGCCATCGCCTTCTTCTACGCCCTCGGCACCGCCGCCGGCGGCATCAGCGGCCCGCTGCTCTTCGCCGACCTGACAGAGTCCGGCGTGGTCGGCGACACTGTTCTGGCCTTCCAGGTCGGCGCCGGGCTGATGTGCGCGGCCGGTCTGGTGGCGGCGTTCCTGGCGGTGAAGGCGGAACGCCGCGCGCTGGAGGACATCGCCGAACCGCTGTCCTCGGTGAAGGCGCAGCCCTAGGCAACCACGGGATAGACGGGATCAGGAGCCACCCGATGACCATCCGGAGAATCGTCCCCAACCTGCACATCGAGTCCGAGGAGCTGTGGAACTCGAGCCGCGACTTCTACGGGCTCCTCGGCTTCGAGGAGGTCATGGACATGGGCTGGGTGACGACCCTGGCCTCACCGTCCAATCCCACCGCCCAGATCAGCCTCTTCACCGAGGAACGCACCGCGCCCGTCGTCCCCGACCTCAGCGTGGAGGTCGAGGACGTCGACGCGGTCTACACCCAGGTGGCCGCGTCGGGCGCGGAGATCGTACGGGAGCCGCGGGACGAGGAGTGGGGCGTACGGCGCTTCTTCGTACGGGACCCAAACGGCCGCGTCATCAACGTACTGACCCACCGCTCCTGACCCGGTTCTCGTACGGCGTGCGGCTCAGCCGTGCCGCTCAGGCACGCCGGTCGGCCACCGCCCATGAGGCCAGGGCCACCGCGCCGGCCATCCCGAGGACGGCGGGCCAGGCGCCGACCTTCTTGGCCAGGGGGTGGGATCCGGCGAAGCCGGCCACGTACGCGGCGGTCAGGGCCCCGGCGGCCGTACCGCCGGCCCGCTGCCGCCACTGCTGTGCGGCGGCGGCCCCGGCCACGGCCAGCACGGCCCCGCCCAGCTCCCGCCGCTTCGTCCAGCGGGCCACGCCGTACCCGCCGACGAGCCCGCCCGCGGCGACCGCCGCGCTGGGAACCTTCGCCATCTCTGCCTCCTGCCACGCCGCCGACTGATGCCTCCGAGGCTAATCACCATCGCGTCCGGCGCACGCGCCGGGGTGTGGGACCCGGACGGGTGCCCGGGTGAGCGACCCTTTCGCGCCCGTCGGCGCGGGCGTGCCCCTCGTTCGGCCGCAGGCCGTGCCCTGGCCGCGTCACTTCCGGGTATCCACACGGTCGACGGGTGGACGGACCGACCGAGGGAGCGCGCAGCCGATGAACACGCAGAGTCCCGGCACGGACCGGCCCCGCGCCCGGTCGGTCCGGGTGGACGGAGCGAGGGTGGCCTGCTGGGAGTCGGGGCCGCCCGACGCCGAGCCCGTGCTGCTCCTGCACGGCTACCCCGCGAACCACCACTGCTGGCGCCACCAGGTCCCGCCCCTCGCGGCCCGCCACCGGGTCATCGCCCCGGACCTCCTCGGCTGGGGCGAGTCCGACCGCCCCCTCCACCTGCCCTTCGACTACGACACCGAGGTCGCCCGGACCGGCCGGCTGCTGGACGCCCTGGGGCTCGACTCGGTGAACCTCGTCGGCCACGACTACGGCGGCTTCCTCGCCCTGGGCTTCACCGAGACCCACCCCGCGCGGGTGCGCCGGCTGGCCGTCCTCAACAGCCGCGCGCACGCCACGTTCACCCGCCGCTGGTACGCCGCCTTCAGCCTGATCGGCCTCGCCGGACGCACCCCCGCACTCCGGCCCGTGGCGATGCGCCTGCCGTACGCCGCCCTCCACCGCCGCACCTTCGCGCCGCTCGTCCGCGCGGGCCATCTCGACGCCCGTCTCCTGGACGGCTACGTCGACTGGATGGACGGCCCGGAGGGCCGCCGCTGGCTGCTCCACTACTTCGGTGACTACCGCACCCCGCCCCGCCCGGAGCTGCGCCGCCGCCTGGGCGCGGTGACCTGTCCGACGGCGGTGGTCTGGGGCCGCGCGGACCCGTACCTGAGCCCGGACATCGCGACCGGCCTTGCCGCCGCCGTGCCCCGCGCCGAACTGACGATGCTGGACGACGCGGGGCACTGGGTGATGGACGAACGCCCGGCCGAGGTCACGGCCGCCCTGCTCGGGCTGCTGGGACGACCCGAACGACCTGAACGACCCGAACGACCCGAACGACCCACCCCGAACGGGTGAGACGCAGGTCACATCCGCAGACCTCCACGGCCTGTCACATCCCGCCCGCGCGCTCCGTCGTAGCTGTGTAGCCCCAGAGCGGGCCACCGGCCACCAGGCCGGACCGGCCGGACGACCCACGACGGAGGAACCCCTCATGGAAGCTCGACTCAACATCTTCTCCAACCCCCTCGCCGGCAAGCTCCTGCGCCACATCAACTCGGCGGGCAAGGCCGTGACCGACTCGACGCTGCCGGCCGCGACCCAGGAACTGGTCAAGATCCGCGCCAGCCAGATCAACGGCTGCGGCTTCTGCCTCGACATGCACACCAAGGACGCCGCGAAGGCGGGGGAGACCTCGCTGCGCCTCAACCTGATCGCCGCCTGGCGCGAGGCCAAGGTCTTCACCGACGCCGAGCGCGCCGCCCTCGAACTGACCGAGCAGGGCACCCGCATCGCCGACTCGGGCGGCGGCGTCACCGACGAGGCCTGGGCGAAGGCGGCCGAGCACTACGACGAGGAACAGCTGACCGCGCTGGTCGGACTGATCGCCCTCATCAACACGTACAACCGCATGAACGTCATCACCCAGCAGCCGGCGGGCGACTACGAGCCGGGCATGTTCGGCTGATCCGCGCGCCTCTCGGCCGGTGGACGGCACGCCCCCAAGGCCGGGGCGCGCCGTCCCGGCGTGGTCAGCCGGCGTACAGCCGGACCGGCAGCCGCTGGTGGCCGTTGCTGATCAGCGAGGGCACGGGCGGCAGTACCTCCGCCGGATCGGCCAGGTGGATGCCGGGGAAGCGGTCGAAGAGACTCTGCAGCGCGAGCACGACCTCCATGCGGGCCAGCGGCGCGCCGAGGCAGAAGTGCACACCGTGGCCGAACGCCAGGTGGTCCTTGACCACGCGCGCCGCGTCGAAGGTGTCGGCGTCGGCGTGCCAGTCCGGGTGCCGGTTGGCGGCGGCGTACGAGGCGAGGATCGCCTCCCCGCGGGCGATGGTCCGCCCGTCCGGCAGGGCGATGTCCGTGACCGCGTACCGCAACGGCAGGTGCTTGACCGCCGGTTCGTGACGCAGCGTCTCCTCCACGACGTCGCCCCAGGTGACCGCGCCCTTGCGGACCAGTTCGAGCTGGTCGGGGTGGGTCAGCAGGGTGTGCGCGGCCTGGTCGATGACGTTGACGGTGGTCTCGTAGCCGGCGCTGATCATCAGCAGCAGCGTGTCGCGCAGTTCCTCGGGGGAGAGCCGGGCGCCGTCCTCCTCGTCGTCCCGGGCGGCGATGAGCAGGGACGTCATGTCGTCGCCCGGCGTGGCCCGCTTGTCGGCGATCAGCTCGTCCAGGACCCCGTACAGGCGGGCGGTGTTGGTCTGTGCCTCGGCCTGGCTCAGCGTCGTGTCGAAGACACCGTCGACGAGGGCACGGAAGCCCTCCCGCTGGTCCTCGGGCACGCCCATGAGGTGACCGATCACCGCGATGGGCAGCGGATACGCCAGCTCCTGCCGCAGATCGACCGGCCGGTCGGCGGGCAGCTCCGCGAGCCGGTCGATCAGCCCGGCGACCATCCCCTCGACGGCCGGCCGCATCTCGGCGATGCGACGGGCGCTGAAGGCCGGGGCCACCAGCCGCCGCAGCTTGCGGTGGCCCTGGCCGTACGCGGTGAACATGTTCTCCACCGCCACCCACAGGGCGAGCGGCCAGGTGCCCACCACCTCACCGAAGGCGGGCCAGTGCGTCCGCGCGTCCTTGGAGACGTCCGGGCTGGTCAAGAGCTGTTTGAGCAGGGCGGGATCGGTGATCGACCAGGCTTCCACGCCGAGCACGTCCACCCGCGTGGCCGGGCCGCGGTCCCGCAGGGCGCGGTGCTCGGCATGGTGACCGGCACCGGTGGGGTCGAGGACGAGGGGAGACTGCTGGGTCGCCATGGCCTGGCTCCTTAGTGTGCGGCGGGGAAGGTGACGGGCAGCGATTCCAGGGCCCGGTGGAACGGGCCGGGACGCCAGGTGAGGTCGGCGAGGGGGCGGGCGAGGTCCGTCTCCGGCAGCGCGTCCAGGAGGTGGGTGACCGCGGTCTCCGCGATGAGGTAGGCGTGCGAACGGGCGGGGCAGGAGTGCGGGCCGATGCTCCAGGCCAGATGGGCGCGGTTGCCCGTGTGCCGGCCCTCGGGCACGCCCTCCGTCAGCGCCGGGTCGTTGTTCGCGGCCGCCATCGAGATCACCACCGGCTGGTCGGCCGGCAGCAGCACCCCCTCCACGTCGATGGGGTACGGGGGATAGGAGATGCAGTAGTTCGCCAGCGGCGGGTCGGTGTAGAGGACGGCGTCGAGCGCGTCGCGCACCGTGGACAGCCCGGCGTGCAGGTCGGCGGAGAACTCCTCGTCGGTGAGGATCTTCAGGATCGTGTTGCTGATCAGGTTGGTCAGCGGCTCGATCCCGGCACCGTAGAGCGTGACGAGCTGATGGCCCATCTCCTCGTCGGTCAGCTCGGCGGGGTGCAGCGTCAGCCGGGACGTGATGTCGTCGCCGGGGTGCTGCCGACGCAGCGTCACGAGGTCGGAGACGGCCTGCGCGAGGATCTCGTTGCCGCGCTGGGCGTTGGTGGTGTCGAAGATCTTCGCCATGCCGTCGGCGATGCGCTGCCCGATCTCGTCCGGGCAGCCAAGGAGCGCGCTCAGCACCCGGAAGGCGATGGGGAACGAGTACTGCGTGAGCAGGTCGGCCTCGCCCACCGAGCGGAAGGCGTCGATGGCGCCGGAGGCCACCTTCTCCACCAGGGCCCGCAGTTCGTGCTGGTCGACCCGGTCGATGGCGTGGGTGTTCGCGGACCGGTAGCGGGCGTGCTCGGCGCCGCCCGAGCGCAGCGCGTTGGGACGCCACTCCATCATCGGCCGGACCGGGCAGGACGCCGGGATCAGCTTCTCCCAGCCGCGCGGGTCGGCCGGGAAGCGGAGCGGGTCGTTGAGGATGCGGCGGGCCTGGTAGTAGCCGATCACCAGGGTCGCGGGGACGCCGGGCACCAGGTCGACGGGGACGAGCGGACCGTGGGTGCGCCGCATGCGCCGGTACGCGGCGTGCGGATCCGCCGCGAACTCCGGGTCGTACAGGGCGATCCGGCCCGATGGGCTCGTCGGCGCGGGCTCGGCGGAGGGCAACGTCATGGGCGGGACTCCAGGAGGGCGGCGGCCGATCGGTGCTCGCGCGCGGAGAGGTACTCCGTGAGCGTGATCAGGGAGTGCAGCGAGGACGTGCGGTCGCGGGCGTCGCAGACCGTCAGGGGGGTGGCGGGTTCCAGGGCCAGCGCCTCGCGCAGCTCGGCCTCGGGGTAACCCGGCGCGCCGGGAAAGGTGTTGATGGCGACGGCGTACGGGATGCCCGCGCCGTCCAGGAGACCGAGGGCGTCGTGGGAGGCGTCGAGGTCGCGGGTGTCGGCCAGCACGAGACAGCCGAGGGCGCCCTCCGCCAGGTCCTCCCACAGCGGCTGGAACCGGGACTGCCCCGGCAGCCCGAACAGGTACAGCGCGAGCCGCCCGTCGGCCATGTGGATGCGGCCGAAGTCCATCGCCACGGTCGTCGTCGTCTTGTGCGGGGTGCCGCGCAGGTCGTCCACGCCGGCGCTGGCCTGCGTGATGGGTTCCTCCATGCGCAGCGGCCGTACCTCCGAGACGCTGCCGATGAACGTCGTCTTGCCGACGCCGAAGCCGCCCGCGACCACGATCTTGGCCGACCGCGTCACCGAGGCCGGGACGTAGGTGACGGGCGGGTCAGACCATGGAGCGCAGTCCACGGAGTACCTCCTGCAACAGGTCGAAGTCGGGCTGGTGCTCGGTCGCGGCGACCGGGCTGGACAGGTGGCCGGAGTCCATCAGCGAGGAGACGAGGATGCGCACCGTGGAGGGCGGCAGCTCCAGCGCGGCGGCGATGTCCGCGACGGCCAGGCCGCCGTCCGCGCCGGCGAACAGCCGCATCACCCGGCGGGCGTCCGGGGCGAGGGTGTCCGTCGGGCCGGTCGCGGCGATGACCACGCTCTCCGCGCGCACGTCCCCGCGCGCGCGGACCTGGCCCCCGGTACGGACGTAGGGCCTGACCATGTCGGGGTCACGCCGCGGCCCCGTCATGCCGTCGAGCCGCCTTCCGCGCCCTCCGCGACCGGCACGCGCTCCGCCGTGCCCAGCTCGTGGCCCAGCCGGGTGGCGAGCCGCACCATGTGGTGGGAGATCAGCCCGACGTCGGCGTCGGGGCCGGTCGTGCACACCGACAGCATGGTGTTCTTCGCGGCGGTGGTCGTCAGTCCGATGCAGCCGACCGACTCGATCAGCAGCTGGCGCATGCCCGCACCGCCGGTGAACTCGTCCCAGGCCTTGCCCGCCGCCCGCAGCGCCGCGGTCAGCGCGGCGAACTTCTCCCCGTCGTCCTGGCCGATCGTCGCCGTACGGGCCTTCAGCAGCCCGTCGCTGCTCATCAGCACGGCGTAGCGGACGCCCTCGACGGTGCCGAGTTCCTGGTCGAGCAGCCAGCCCAGGCTGTTGGTGTGTGTGTCTTGCACGATCAGTGTCCTTCGTCGTGAGCGGCGTCGAGGGCGGCCGGGTGGGGGGCGGTGTGGGCGGCGGTGCGGGTGGCTTCGCGGGGGGTGTCCCGGTCCGTGCCTTCGGCACCCGGCGCTTCCGGTGCGGGCTCTCCGTCGCGGCCGCGCCGGGTGCCAGCCGCCCAGGCCGCGGCGACGGCGGGACGGCCGGGCTCGGTGTCGGTGGCCGGGGCGGGGCGGCGCGCCGGGGCGGGGGCGGGGGAGCGGCGGCGGACGGTGAGGCCGCTGGCGGTGGTGGTGGGGGGTGCGGGGGCCGGTGCCGGTGCCGGTACGGGTTCCGGGCTCGTGGCGGCGGGCTCGTGCTGCGGTACGGGTTCGTGCGCGGGCTCGGTGGTGAGGGCAGCCGCGGGGGCGGGCACGGGCACCGGGGGCGTGGGGCCGTCGGCCGACGGGGCAGCGGTCACGGCGACGGGCTGAGCCGTCCCCGTAGCGGACCCCGTCGCGGCCCCTGCCGCAGTCCCTGCCCCGCTCCCCGTCGCGGGATCGACGAGCAGGTTCTTCGGCAGAACGACCATGGCCCGGGTTCCCTGGTAGATGTTCGGCGCGGTCAGCTCGACGCGGAAGCCGTAGTTCTCCGCGAGCAGGGACGCCACGCGCAGCCCGGTCTGGGGGTGGGCGCCGAGGCGGGTGATGTCGTCGCGCTGCTCGCCGGACATCACGTTGCCGGCCCACAGCAGCCGCTCGTCGTCCATGCGCAGCCCGGCGTCGTCCACGATCAGGAAGCAGGCGTGGTGTCCCTGTTCGAGCGAGACGTGGACGCTGGCGGCGGGCGGGGAGTACCGGAGCGCGTTGTCGAGCAGGACGGCGAGCGCGTGCACGACCGCCTCCACCGCGCGCCCCTCGACCACCACGGACCCCATCTCGGGGTGCTTGATCCGTTCGTACCCCTCGATCCGGCCCATCGCCGCGCGCGTGATGTCGGTCAGCGAGGTGGCGGGCCAGCGCCGGGACAGCTTGTCCCCGGCGAGTACGGAGTACCCCGACGCGGTGAGCAGCATCTGCTGCGTGAGGTGGTCGATCTCCACCAGCGTCGCGTACGCCTCGTCCGAGATGTGCCGCCGTACGCCCTGGCTGACGGCCCGGCCCAGCCGCGCCGACCGCGCCACGACGTTGTTGGCGAAGCCGCGCACGGCGGCCCGGGCCACGCCGACGGACTCGTGCCGCACCTGCGCGACATGCCGCTCGGTGTCCCGCCGTACCTGGTCGGCGGCCCGGTCGGCGGCGTGGTCGGCCGCCGCCCGCTCCTGCCCCCGTACGTCCGCCACGGCCGAGGCCACCGCCCCGGGGACGGCACGCAGCCGCTCGGCGAGCGGGGTCCCGTCGAGCTGCGCCGGCACGAGGAGCCCGGCCTCGGCCCCTTCGCCGCCCTTCGCCGCCGCGGGAACCACGGTGGCCGCGATGTGCCCCACGCACTGCTCGGCCGCGACGAGTTGCAGGGTGAGCCGGTCGGCGTGCTCGCGCAGTTGCTCGGCCCGGCGCCGGGCCTCGTCGCGTTTGCGCCGGAAGTACCACGCGCCCCCGACTCCGGCCACCGCCAGCAACGCGGCGGCGCTCACTATCAGTTCAGTCATCAGGTCCTCACGGATCGGAAGCCGTCGGTGGGGGTGTGGGCCGGAACCGGGACGGCGGCGCGGAGGCGCGAGACGACCCGCCGGCACGCCCGAAGCCCGGCCAGGGGCTCAACAGGCCGGAAGGAACCGGTGGTGTCTCCTTGGGCCACCGCGCGCCGAGGAGTCAGCGGTGCGGACGACGGTGAGGGCGCACGACATGGATCTCCAAGCAACACACGAGGCCTGTACGAGCTGGGGCGACGACGACGCGGACTCGAAGCGCCCCGGGGCCCCGCAGATCCCGACCCACCTCGAACTCCCGTACCCGCGAACGGCATTCGATGTACGGGAAGGGACCCTACCGCTTGTGCTCACGCCTCGTGCCGGCCTCGTGACCATGAAACTGAGCCGTCGGTGGATTGAGGCGAAAAATGCCCGGATGACAGCCGGCTCCATTTGGCCGAAAAGGGGGTTGGCCTGTGGGACGCCGCCCTGGTACTTGCCAGACGTGATTGCCGCGGAAGCGCGGGCGCGGAGGCGGGTGGATACGCGGAGGACCATACCGCCGTATCACCCCGAGGCCAGCTGCTCCGCGATCTCCCTGATCCAACCGTCCGTCTTCGACGGGTCGTTGAGGCTCGCCACCCACGCCTCCTGGTCGAGCTTGTGGTCGGCGGGACCCGAGTTGAGCGCGATGAGCAGGGACATGCCGGACTGCCGCATCTCTTCCGTCGTACTGCCGCTCCCGGCGATGTCGGGGCCCGCGGCCAGGGCATAGATCTCGCGCGCCATGGCCTGGCGTTCGCCCTTCGACACCTTCTTCCAGAACTTCAGGGCGTGCTTCAGCGATTCCTTGCGGGACGCGGCCTCCGCCGGGGTCTCGCCCTCCGGTGCCCAGACCTCGGGACGGCGGACCTCTTCGTAGCGCTTCGTGGCGGCGCGGAGCGCCTTGTAAAGGGTGACGCCGAGGACGAGTCCGGCGCCGGCCCCGGCGAGGCCCCAGCCGACCGGGTTGGTCGCCAGCCCAGCCGTTCCCGCCGCGACCGCCGTCACGATTCCGGCCGCGGCCTTGGTGGACTCACCCATCGCGCCGCCGATCGTCTCCTTGCCGATCTTGGTGAGCTGCTTCTTCTTCGTGTACCCCTGTACCGTGCTCAGCTTTTCCACGTTCTTCTCGGCGCGCTGGAGGGTCTCGGCGGCGTCACGGGCCTCGCCCATCGCCTCCCAGGCGGCGTCGACGGCCTCGCCGATGAGCTCCAGCCGCCCCTCGCCTTCCTGCTTCCAGTAGGCATCCAGCGCGACGTACGCCTCTGCCGCGGCCCAGTTGGCGTGTTCCCGCGACTCGTTCAGCCGGGCCAGCGACTCGGCGTGGACGAGGTGGGGATCCCCCAGTTCCTTCACCCGCTTGTACTTGCGGGCAGCACCCCCGACCCGGAACACGGACCGGATGCTCTTCATCCCGGCGACGGCGGCGCTGGCGACACCGCTCGCCTCGGAGGCCACCGCGGCGTCCGCCGCCTTCTGGATCTTGGTCACTTCCTTGGCGATGGCCGCGCTGTAGGCGCCCGAACCGGCGGCGCCGACGACCGCGTCGGTCCCCTTGGTCTTGGCCCTCTCGTTCGCGGTGTGGTGTTCGGCCCCGTTCCCGCTGTTCTTGGCGTCCTTCATGCTCTTGTACGCGTCCATGCCGCTGACCACGGTGCCGGCGGCCTCGGTGAGGAGGTTCCCCGACGCGGCGGAGGTCCCCGAGGCGGCGGCGGAGTGCTTGAGCCCTTCGTTGGCCGAGACGGCGGCCTGCTGGGTGAAGCCGGCGTTGGCGGGCGTCTGGACGCCCTTGATCCAGGTGTCGATGGGTTCGAGATTCTTCTTGAACCGGTCCAGTAGCCCCGCGATCCGATCCCGATAGTCCTTTTTCTTCTTCGCCCCGTCACCCCCGTCACCCACGGCGCCGCCGTTCTCCGGCGCCTTCCCCTTGTCCGCGCCCCTGGCCCGCTGCACGGCCGCGGTCGCGGCGCGGTTGCCGACGCTGGCCTGGAACTCCAGGAAGGAATGCTCCGCCGAGTTCCCGTACGGAGCCCCGGCCCGCCGGCCGCCTCCCAGACGCTGCTTGGCCGACGTCAGCGTGGCTACGGATGGCCGAGTCGAGGTGTGCCGAACCGGGGTGCTCATGGACGTACCTCTCCTGCGCAGGACCGGGCGAGGCGAAGGTAGCCAGGCGCGGCGAACAGAAGGGGTGCGGCGGGGAAACCTTTCAGGGACGCTGCGGGACGCGTTGCCGAAGTCACCGTACGAGCGCGTGACGGACCTCGGTGCCGGCCCTGTCTGTCCGCTCTCCCCGTGGCGGATGGGCGGGGCCTCCTGTGCGCCTGGGCTGCCCGATGTGCCGCATCGCCGATCTCGGGTGCACTGCACGCGGTTGGTGCCGTACGGCAGTCTGCGGAATGGCTGGGCTCGGCATCTATGGACCTGGAGACCTCAGCCGTCGAAAGCCCGCCACGGCGCAGGGAGAGCCGGACGGTCGTCCGTCACGTGTGCCTCCATCAGCCACGTCCCGGCATCAACCACGCCTATGTGATGAGACGGGCACCCGCGCGACGTCCGGCGGTGAGTCATGGCGCCCGCCCACGAGGCGGTGAGCGGAGTCGGGACGGCGTGCGCCTTACCTGTTAAAGACGCAGATCACGGACAAGCCGCTGACCTGCCGGAACGCGACGGATGCATTGCAGTATTGGATACTGTCATGCAGTTCTGAATATTTCCCCTAGAGTATTCACCACTGAATCGGATCGCGTCAGCACTGGAACGAATCAGTCAGTGCTGCGTGTCTTTCATTCACCCTTGGGAGTACTCTGTGCGTGCGGCCCGGCGAGTGACCCGGATCGAGACCGTGAACAAACGGACGGGCGAGGTGAACGACTTCACCGTCCACTCCTCGGCCTCAGCCGCGCACGGCCTCTGGTTCAGGGGAGGAGGGTTCACCACGATGGGATACGCGGCACACAATGCCCTGGCCGACGCAGATCTCAGCGTCAGCGCGTACAAGCTGTTCCACAAGATGTGCGCCCTTCAGAACCGGAAGGATCACGGCCTGGTCCTCGTCGAGAGCCAGGTGAAGTTCGCCGAGCAGGTGGGCATGTCGCAGGCCTCCGTCTCGCGCAGCCTCAAGCAGCTCGCGGCCCAGGGCTTCATCTACCCCGACGGCCGCAACTGGCGTATCCGGCCCGACTTCGTCTTCAACGGCAACGGAGCGGCGCAGGGGCAGGCGGTGCAGAGCATTCCTGCCGGCACTCCCGATCCGTATGCCGGGAAGCGTGCCGACCTGAAGGTCGTCGATGGTGGCGATGAGAGCCAGGAGAAGGACGCCGACCAGACCTGAGGCTTCCCGAAGTACGAGCGGCGGGTGGGCGCGGAGCTATTCGAGGACTCCGTCATCAGGCGTGACCGATGTGATCGCGACTGTTGGCGGGGGTGGGGCAGGCGTGTACACGTACGCCACAGCGAGCCCCGGGACGACGCTGGTGGCCTCGATTCGTGTCTTGCGGACCTCCAGGCCGTCCTGACGGCGTGGGCCGAGCAGTACTCCGAGCCGGGGCACCAGCTCAAGTTCCCGCCGTAATTCCTCCAGCGACTGTTCCGCGCCCAGGCCCTTTGCCAGTTGCGTCGCTCGATGGGTCACGACAGCGATGACGTTGCTCACTCGCCCCGAGCCTCCCGCTTCAGTCGCATCGTGAGGTCGATGCCCTCCTGGACGGCGGTGTCGAAGTCGGGGTCCTGGTACAGGCGGATTCGCCCCCGGTAATCCACGATCACCGCGGCCACGGCCGTGAGGTCGGCCTCCGTGGAACCCTCCAGTGCGCGCTGCAGATCGGTCTCGAAGGCCTCCTTGTCGCCGGGGAATCCATGACCGGCGAGCAGGGCGGCTCTTATGTCACCGATGGTCCGCAGGGGCAGCGGCGCCGGAATGCCGGTCTCGACGTACTGTGCGCTCACGATCATCTGCTCCTTGCTCTCCTCTGTG
>NZ_JBHXNW010000039.1:52714-78499 GCF_042717365.1 Streptomyces sp. NPDC058534 | reverse complement strand
GGGCCCGGCGGGCGGCGCACTCGGGTGGCGTGCCGGCCCGCCCCCGCCCGCCCGCGGGGGGGGCCGCCGGCCCCCGCCGCCCCCCCCCCCCACGGCTCTGCCCGCGTGTGGCACAATGGCAAGCTGTACTCGACAGTCGCACAGGACCCCTCTCTCCTCCGGCTGACGCGTCCATCGGGCACTCGGGTACCGCAACCCCACGCGGCTCTCTCGCCGTGCCCAATCACGTCAAAACCAGGAGAATCCACTCCCGTGGCAGTCAAGATCAAGCTGAAGCGTCTGGGCAAGATCCGTTCGCCCCACTACCGCATCGTCGTCGCCGACTCCCGTACCCGCCGTGACGGCCGGGCCATCGAGGAGATCGGCAAGTACCACCCGACGTACAACCCGTCGGTGATGGAGGTCGACGCCGAGCGTGTCGCCTACTGGCTCCGTGTCGGCGCCCAGCCGACCGAGCCCGTGCTCGCCATCCTGAAGAAGACCGGCGACTGGCAGAAGTTCAAGGGCGAGCCCGCCCCGGCGCCGCTGCTCCAGCCGTCCGAGAAGGCGGCCCGTCCGTCCTTCGAGGCGATCGGTGGCGAGAACGAGGGCAAGGGTGAGGCGATCACCCAGAAGAAGAAGGCCGACAAGAAGGACGAGGCCGCCGCCGAGTCCTCCTCGTCCGAGTCGACCGAGGCCTGAGCATGCTCGAGGAGGCTCTCGAGCACCTCGTGAAGGGCATCGTCGACCACCCTGACGATGTGCAGGTCGCCTCGCGCAACCTGCGTCGCGGGCGTGTACTCGAGGTCCGGGTGCACCCCGACGACCTCGGCAAGGTGATCGGCCGCAACGGCCGCACCGCACGCGCTCTGCGCACCGTCGTGGGCGCCATCGGCGGCCGCGGTGTCCGCGTCGACCTCGTCGACGTGGACCACGTCCGCTGACGCCAGAACGCAGCACCGGCTCGGGCCGGGGAGGGCCACGGGCCGTCCCCGGCCCGCAGTCGTATGAGCCCCGCACGGGGTCGTGAGTCCCGCACGGGCTCGTCGCAGTTCCGACAGGAGATCAAGCACAGTGCAGCTGGTAGTCGCTCGCATCGGCCGCGCCCACGGCATCAAGGGCGAGGTCACCGTCGAGGTCCGCACCGACGAGCCGGAGCTGCGGCTCGGCCCCGGCGCCGTCCTGGCCACCGACCCCGCCACCGCCGGACCGCTGACCATCGAGACCGGCCGGGTGCACAGCGGCCGCCTCCTGCTGCGCTTCGCGGGCGTCCACGACCGCACCGGCGCCGAGGCCCTGCGCAACACCCTGCTGATCGCCGACGTCGACCCCGACGAGCGGCCCGAGGACGACGACGAGTACTACGACCACCAGCTCATCGACCTCGACGTGGTGACCGCCGACGGCACCGAGGTCGGCCGGATCACCGAGATCTCCCACCTGCCCACCCAGGACCTGTTCGTGGTGGAGCGCCCCGACGGCAGCGAGGTCTACGTGCCGTTCGTGTCGGAGATCGTCACCGAGATCGACCTGGAGGAGCAGCGCGCCGTCATCGACCCGCCCCCGGGCCTGATCGACGACCGCGCCGAGGTCGCCTCCGCGCGGGACGCCGCCGAGGAGTCCCCGGAGGAAGGCGCGTAATGCGGCTCGACGTCGTCACGATCTTCCCGGAGTACCTGGAACCCCTGAACGTCTCCCTCGTCGGCAAGGCACGCGCGCGTGGACAGCTCGGCGTCCACGTGCACGACCTGCGCGAGTGGACCTACGACCGGCACAACACGGTCGACGACACCCCCTACGGCGGCGGCCCCGGCATGGTCATGAAGACCGAGCCGTGGGGCGACGCGCTGGACTCCGTCCTGGCCGACGGCTACGAGGCCGGCTCCGGCGAGCCCGCCCTGATCGTGCCCACGCCCAGCGGCCGGCCCTTCACCCAGGAACTCGCCGTCCACCTCTCCGAGCGGCCCTGGCTGATCTTCACGCCCGCCCGTTACGAGGGCATCGACCGCCGCGTTGTCGACGAGTACGCGACCAGGATGCCCGTGTACGAGGTCTCCATCGGCGACTACGTCCTCGCCGGCGGCGAGGCGGCCGTACTGGTCGTCACCGAGGCCGTGGCCCGGCTGCTGCCCGGCGTCCTCGGCAACGCCGAGTCCCACCGGGACGACTCCTTCGCGCCCGGCGCCATGGCGAACCTCCTGGAGGGCCCCGTCCACACCAAGCCGCCGCAGTGGCGCGGGCGCGGCATCCCGGACGTGCTGCTCAGCGGCCACCACGGGAAGATCGCCCGCTGGCGCCGGGACGAGGCCCTGCGGCGCACGTCGGCCAACCGGCCCGACCTGATCGAGCGGTGCGACCCCAAGGTCTTCGACAAGAAGGACCGCGAGATGCTTTCCATCATGGGCTGGGCGCCCGACCCGGACGGGGAGCCGTACGGCCGATTTTGGCGCAGGACTCCGGGCATGGAAGAATAGGCCGCTGTTGTGCGTCCGTCCGGAGCGCGCCCCTGCCACAGGGGGACACGACGCCCGTCCCGACCCGCACGACTCTGAATCCGAAACACCTAGTTTCCGTTGATGACCTGTGGCATCAGCGAGGAAAGCAGACGAAATGTCTCACCTGCTCGACTCCGTCGACGCCGCGTCTCTGCGCACCGACATCCCCGCCTTCCGCCCCGGCGACACCGTCAACGTCCACGTCCGCGTCATCGAGGGCAACCGCTCCCGTGTGCAGCAGTTCAAGGGCGTTGTGATCCGCCGCCAGGGTGCCGGCGTCCGCGAGACCTTCACGGTCCGCAAGGTCTCCTTCTCCGTCGGCGTCGAGCGCACCTTCCCGGTGCACACCCCGATCGTGGAGAAGATCGAGCTGGTCACCCGTGGTGACGTCCGCCGCGCCAAGCTGTACTACCTGCGCGAGCTGCGCGGCAAGGCCGCGAAGATCAAGGAGAAGCGCGAGAGCTGAGCGCCTCCGAGGTCCGCGCCGGGGCCGGATAGCATCTGGCCCCGATGGACACCGAAGCACAGCCCACGGAGCGCGACCGCTCCTCCCGCCCTTCCGACTCCGAGCAGTCCTCGGATCCGGAGGGCCCGGAGGAACGGTCGCGTTCCGCGTTCGCGGGGCGGATCACGGACTGGGTGCCAGGCGGCCGGATCACCGTCACCCTGCTGACGCTGCTGCTCTTCCTGCTGCTGCTCAGCACCTTCGTACTGCGGCCGTTCCAGATCCCCAGCGGATCCATGGAGCGCGGATTGAGGATCGGCGACCGGGTTCTCGTAAATAAGTTGGCGTACCGTTTTGGTGGGCGGCCGCAGCGGGGCGACGTCGTGGTGTTCGACGGCACGGGGCTCTTCGGGCCCGGCGACTACATCAAACGCGTGGTCGGTGTGGGCGGGGACCATGTGGTGTGCTGCGACAGGGAGGGGAGAGTACAGGTGAACGGCCAGTCCGTCGACGAGTCGGATTTCCTGTACCCCGGTGACCGCCCGTCGACGGTGCGCTTCGACGTCGCCGTCCCCGACGGCACCCTCTTCCTCCTCGGCGACCACCGGTCCGGCTCCAGCGACTCCCGCGACCACCTGGGCTCGCCGGGCGGCGGCATGGTCCCGGTGGACGAGGTGATCGGCCGCGCCGACTGGATCGTCTGGCCCTTCGCCCACGCCACCCACCTCGACCGCCCCGACGTCTACGCGCGCGTACCGGACGCCGACGCGGACGGAGGGGCCGGCGACGCGCGCCGGCCCACGGGCGCCGATGGGTAGCCGCGGCAAACCGCGCGGAGCACCCAGCAGCCCCGCGGAGAACCTGCTGCCCACCGGCTCCCGGCGCACCGCCGCACCCTCCGGTGGCCGTTCCCGCGCCGAGCGGCGCAAGCTCCAGCGCAAGGTGAAGCGGCGCCGAAGGCGCGGCGCCGTCAAGGAGATACCGCTCCTCATCGGCGTCGCCGTGCTCATAGCGCTGGTGCTGAAGACCTTCCTCGTCCAGGCCTTCGTGATCCCGTCCGGCTCCATGGAGCAGACCATCCGGATCGGCGACCGGGTCCTGGTGGACAAGCTCACCCCCTGGTTCGGCTCCGAGCCGCAGCGCGGGGACGTCGTGGTCTTCCGGGACCCCGGCGGCTGGCTCCAGGGCGAGCAGACCACCAAGAAGGACGATCCCGTCGTCATCAAGCAGGTCAAGGAGGGCCTCGCCTTCATCGGCCTGCTGCCGTCCGACGACGAGAAGGACCTCATCAAACGGGTCGTCGGCGTGGGCGGGGACAAGGTCAAGTGCTGCGACACCCAAGGCCGCGTCACCGTCAACGGCGTCCCCCTGAACGAGGACTACCTGTATCCGGGTGACACCCCGTCGCGGACGCCGTTCGACGTCACCGTCCCCGAGGGGCGGCTGTGGGTGATGGGCGACCACCGGTCCAACTCCGCCGACTCCCGCGCTCACCAGGACACCGACTTCGGCACGGTCTCCGAGGAGGAGGTGGTGGGACGCGCCATGGTGATCGCCTGGCCGTTCGGTCACTGGACCACCCTGGACGAGCCGAAAACGTATGCATCCGTCACCGACTCGGGGTCCGGTGCGACCGCCGCTCCCCGGCTGTCGCATAGGGTTGCCCCCGACGATCCGAACACGATGATTCAACTCCCGACCCCTGCGGAACTCCCGCTCGTTATGGGAGTGGTGGGCCTGCGCCGTATACGGGGCGGGCGGCGGCAGAGAGTAAGGAGTTGGCGTGGGGGATGTGGCGGTTGGCGCACGGTCCGGACACGACGGCGAGGAGAACCGCGGACGCCCCGAGGAGACGGCCGGCCCGGCCGCGGACAGCGCCCAGGACTCCGGTCACGGCTCCGGAACCGAGGACGACAGGGTGACGAACGAACACAACGGGACGCAGGACGAGGGCGTGGGCGGGACACCCCCCACGGCACACCGCGAGACCAAGAAGCCGCGTTCCTTCTGGAAGGAACTGCCGATCCTGATCGGCATCGCGCTGGTGCTCGCGCTGCTCATCAAGACGTTCCTGGTGCAGGCCTTCTCGATCCCGTCCTCCTCGATGGAGAACACGCTCAAGATCAATGACCGTGTCCTGGTGGACAAGCTCACCCCCTGGTTCGGCTCGGAGCCCGAGCGCGGCGAGGTCGTCGTCTTCCACGACCCGGACGACTGGCTGGCGGGCGAGCCCACCCCCGACCCGAACGCGCTGCAGACGGTGCTCAGCTGGATCGGCCTGATGCCGTCCGCCGAGGAGAAGGACCTGATCAAGCGCGTCATCGGCGTCGGTGGCGACACCGTCGAGTGCAACAAGACCGGCCCGCTCACGGTCAACGGCAAGGCCCTCAACGAGCCGTACGTCTACCCCGGCAACACGCCGTGCACCGACGACGACCAAGGCGGCCGGTTCAAGGTCAAGGTGCCCGAGGGCTACATCTGGGTCATGGGCGACCACCGGCAGAACTCCCGCGACTCCCGCTACAACCAGTCGGACGCCCACGGCGGCATGGTCCCGGTCAAGGAGGTCGTCGGCCGCGCGATCGTGGTCGCCTGGCCGATGAACCGCTGGAACAACCTGCCGGTCCCCGAGACCTTCGACCAGGACGGTCTGCAGGCCGGGTCGCCGGCCGCCGCCGCGCTGTCGGTCGCGCCCCAGGGGCTCGCCGTCGCCGGCGTCCTCCCGGTCGTCTGGTGGCGCCGCCGTCGGCGCGCCGCCGCTGCCGGGACCCGCTGAGGCGCCCCGGTCCGTACGTCCCTCGACGTGACAGCCCCCTTCCCGGCCTCGGGAGGGGGGCTGCCCCGTTGGGGTACCGCCGGGTAAGGTGCGGCTCCATGGGTGGCGAGAGCACGACACGTACGGCCCCGCGCGGGGGAGCGAACAAGGGTCCGGTGGGCAGCCGGACCGGGCAGCGGCTGTCCGGCCTCGCCGTGGCGCTGGGCCTGGTGCTGTTCCTCGGCGGGTTCGCCTGGGGAGCCGTGGTCTACCGCCCCTACACCGTGCCGACCAGCTCGATGGCGCCGACCATCGGTGTCGGTGACCGGGTGCTCGCCCAGCGCATCGACGGGACCGACGTACGGCGCGGCGACGTCGTCGTCTTCAAGGACACGGCCTGGGCCAACGCGCCGATGGTCAAGCGCGTCGTCGCCGTCGGCGGGGACACCGTCTCCTGCTGCCAGGAGGGCAAGCTGAAGGTCAACGGCAAGGTGATCGACGAGCCGTACCTGCCCGCCGGCACACCGGCCGAGATCATGGACTTCCAGACCGTGAGCGTCCCGGAGGGCCGCCTGTTCCTGCTCGGCGACGAGCGCGACAACTCCGTGGACTCCACCGCGCACCTCACCGACGCGGCCCGCGGCACCGTCTCCAGCGGTGCCGTGGACGCCCGCGTCGACGCCGTGGTCTGGCCCATGAACGGCATGCTGGAGCGGCCGACCGGCTTCGAGACGCTGGGCGGCCTCTCCTCGCCGGGGCCGCTCGCGCCGGTGATCGCCCTGGTGATCGCCGGGGCCGTGCTGATCCTGGGCGGCGGGGCGTACGGTCCCGTCGCCAAGCGGGCCGGGGCCTCGCGTGCCGCACGTGCCGCGGAGCCCGCCGATGGGCGCTGAGGCGACTCCGGCGGGGGACACCTACCAGGGCGGGCTGCGCAGGGTCGCGCGGGTCGTGCTGCTCGACCCCGACGACCGCATCCTGCTGCTGCACGGCCACGAACCGGACGACCCGGCCGACGACTGGTGGTTCACGCCCGGCGGCGGTGTGGAGGGCGACGAGACCCGCGAGGAGGCCGCCCGCCGGGAGCTGCTGGAGGAGACCGGCATCACCGATGTCGAACTCGGCCCGGTGCTGTGGCGGCGCAGGTGCTCGTTCCCCTTCGCGGGCCGCCGCTGGGACCAGGACGAGTGGTACTACCTGGCCCGCACCCGGCAGACCGCGACCGTGGCCGTCGGCGCCGGTCTCACCGAGCTGGAGCGGCGCAGCGTCGCCGGAGCACGCTGGTGGACGTGTCAGGAACTGACCGGGGCACGTGAGACGGTGTATCCGACCAGACTCGCCGGGCTGCTGCGCACGCTGCTCGACGAGGGTCCCCCGGCCGGGCCGGTGACCCTGGACACGGAAATCGTCTAGGGGTACACGTGACTGGCGCACAATGGGGGGACCCGCACGGCTGAAGGGGAACATGCCATGAGCGCCGAGGACCTCGAAAAGTACGAGACCGAGATGGAGCTCAAGCTCTACCGGGAGTACCGCGATGTCGTCGGTCTGTTCAAATACGTGATCGAGACCGAGCGGCGTTTCTACCTCACCAACGACTACGAGATGCAGGTGCACTCGGTCCAGGGTGAGGTGTTCTTCGAGGTCTCCATGGCTGACGCCTGGGTGTGGGACATGTACCGGCCGGCTCGGTTCGTGAAGCAGGTGCGGGTGTTGACGTTCAAGGACGTGAACATTGAGGAGCTGAACAAGAGTGACCTGGAGCTTCCGAGTGGGTGACGGAGTTTTCCACAACCGGTGAGTAGTTCACCGTGAGTGACGGGATCGGCCCGTCTGCGTGATCGTTGGCGCCGGAGGTGGTGCCGACATGAACGCACGAGGTGCGATGGGCACGTACGGCGAGACACTCGCCGCCCGCCGGCTGACCGGAGCCGGCATGACGGTCCTGGAGCGCAACTGGCGCTGCGGCAGGACCGGCGAGATCGACATCGTGGCCCGGGACGGGGACGTCCTGGTCGTCTGCGAGGTCAAGACGCGCAGGGGCGGCTCCTTCGAACACCCCATGGCCGCGGTGACTCCCGGGAAGGCGGAGCGGCTGCGGCGGCTCGCCGAGCGCTGGATCCAGACCCACGGCGGAGCTCCACCCGGCGGTGTGCGCATCGACCTGGTCGGCGTTCTCCTGCCGCAGCGCGGCGCCCCCGTGGTCGAGCACGCCCGGGGGGTGGCGTGATGGGGTTCGCGCGTACGTGCTCCGTGGCGCTCGTCGGCGTCGAGGGCGTGGTGGTCGAGGTCCAGGCCGACCTCGAACCGGGCGTGGCGGCGTTCACGCTGGTGGGACTGCCCGACAAGAGCCTCACCGAGAGCCGGGACCGGGTGCGGGCCGCGGTGGTGAACTCGGGCGCCGAGTGGCCGCAGAAGAAGCTGACGGTGGGACTCAGCCCGGCGTCGGTGCCGAAGAGCGGCAGTGGCTTCGACCTGGCCGTCGCCGTCGCCGTCCTGGGTGCCGCCGAGCGGATCGACCCGCGGGTGCTCGCGGACATCGTCATGATCGGGGAGCTGGGCCTGGACGGCCGGGTGCGGCCGGTGCGCGGCATCCTGCCGGCGGTGCTGGCCGCGGCGGAGGCGGGCTACGAGCAGGTGGTCGTGCCCGAATGCGCCGCCGCCGAGGCGTCCCTGGTGCCGGGGGTGTCGGTGCTCGGCGTACGCAGCCTGCGCCAGCTGATCGCCGTCCTCGCCGACGAGCCGGTGCCGGAGGAGGAACAGGACCAGCCGGGCCGCCCCGATCCACTCCTCGCCGGCCTGCGCATGCCCGGCACGGGCGCCGCCACCGGCATGCACGGCATGGGCGCCGCCCAGTACGACCAGGGGCACGACCTCGCCGACGTGGTGGGCCAGGAGTCGGCCCGTACGGCGGTGGAGGTCGCCGCGGCCGGGGGCCACCACCTGTTCCTGGAGGGACCGCCCGGCGCCGGGAAGACCATGCTCGCCGAGCGGCTGCCCGCCATCCTGCCCCGGCTCACCCGGCCGGAGTCCTTGGAGGTCACAGCCGTGCACTCGGTGGCAGGACTCCTGCCGCCCGGCAAGCCCCTGATCGACATCGCTCCCTACTGCGCACCGCACCATTCCGCCACGCTGCAGGCCCTTGTCGGCGGCGGACCCGGCATCGCACGGCCCGGCGCGGTCTCGCTGGCACACCGGGGCGTCCTGTTCCTGGACGAGACCCCCGAGTTCGGCAGCCATGTGCTGGACGCCCTGCGGCAGCCGTTGGAGGCCGGGCACGTCGTCATCGCGCGCAGTGCGGGCGTGGTGCGCTTCCCGGCCCGGTTCCTGATGGTGCTGGCGGCCAATCCGTGCCCGTGCGGCCGGTTCTCGCAGCGGGAGGACCTCTGCGAGTGCCCGCCCTCGGCGATCCGCCGGTACCAGGCCAGGCTGTCCGGTCCGCTGCTCGACCGGGTCGACCTCCGCGTCGAGGTGGACCGGGTCACCCGCAGCCAGCTGGCCGGGAGCGGAACCCGCGGGGATGCCACCGCGACCGTCGCCGACCGGGTGGCGGCGGCCCGGGCGCGGGCGTCCGCGCGCCTCACGGGCACCCCGTGGCGGTCCAACAGCGAGGTACCGGGCCGTGAGCTGCGCAGCCGCTGGCACGCCGCGCCCGGCGCGCTGGAGGAGGCGGAGCGCAGCCTGGAACGCGGGGCACTCACCGCCCGCGGCCTCGACCGCGTCCTCCGCGTCGCCTGGACCGTCGCGGACCTCGTCGGCCACGACCGCCCCGACGCGAGGGACGTCGCCCTGGCCCTGCAACTGCGCACCGGGGTACCACGAGGCGTGCCGATGGCTCTGGGAGCGCTGACGTGACCGGGCACGACGCCTCGACGGACGGGTGCGGGAGCCGGCCTGTCGAGGACGCGTCATCCGGTGCGGAGGCGTCGGACACCTCGGATTCCCTGGCCGGGAGCGCCGGGAGCGCCGGGAGCGCCGGGAGCGCCGGGAGCGCCGGGAGCGCCGGGAGCGCCGGGACCGGGACCGGGGCCGGTGCCAGGGCCGGGTGGTGGGCCGCGGGTGCGACGTCCGGGGAAGGGGCCCCGACCGCGGGTGACGTCCCGGTCGATGGGGGTGGCGTTGTCGGGGGCGCCGGGGATGGCGTGGTCTCGACAGGCTTGGGTGGCGTGGCCGGGGGCGTGGCGGATGGTGTGTCGCCGGTCGATGGGGGCGGGGTTGTCCGGGGCGCCGGGGATGGCGTGGCCCCCACCGGCTTGGGCGGCGTGGCCCGGGACCCGGCGGACAGGGCGTCCCCGACCGGCGCGGACGGCGTTGCCCGGGATGCGGGGGTCGGCCCCGTCAGCCCGGCCCGGGAGGGCCCCGTGGACTCCGACCTGCTCGGCCGGGTCTTCCTCACCCGGGTCATCGAGCCCGGTGACGAGACCGGCGGGCGGTGGGTGCGGGAGCGCGGGGTCGCCGAGGTGGTGCGGCGACTGCGTGAGGGCGCGCGTGCCCTGCCGGGGGTGAGCGCGAAACGGTGGGCCGGGCTGTGCGCGCGGGCGGGCCGGGCCGACCCCCGCCGGGACCTGGCCGTCGCGCGTGCCGCCGGCGTGCGGTTCGTGGCACCCGGCACCGCCGAGTGGCCGGGGCAGCTCGACGACCTCGGGGACGCCAGGCCGCTCGGGCTCTGGGTGCGCGGCGGACCCAGCCTGCGCATGTGGGCGCTGCGCTCCGTGGCCGTGGTCGGCGCCCGCGCCTGCACCGAGTACGGCGCTCACATGGCGGCCACCCTCGCCGCCGGCCTCGCCGAACGGGGCTGGGTGGTGGTGTCCGGCGGCGCCTACGGGGTCGACGGCGCCGCCCACCGGGGCGCCCTCGGCGCGGGCGGAGCCACCGCCGCCGTGCTGGCCTGCGGTGTCGACCGGCCCTACCCGCCGGGGCACACCGGGCTGATCACCAGGATCGCCGAGCAGGGGCTGGTCGTCGGAGAGCTGCCACCCGGCGATCATCCGACGCCGAGCAGATTCATCCTGCGCAACCGCGTGATCGCCGCCCTCACCCGGGGCACCGTCGTCGTCGAGGCCGCCTACCGCAGCGGTTCCCTGGTCACGGCCCGGGCCGCCCAACGCCTGGGCCGGCACACGATGGGGGTGCCCGGGCCGGCCACCAGCGCGCTGTCCGCAGGCGTGCACGAACTGCTGCGCGGCGACGCCGTGCTCGTCAGCGACGCCGCCGAGGTCGTCGAACTGGTCGGGGACATGGGCGAGCTGTCCCCGGAGCGGCGCGGGCCGGTCCTGCCCACCGACCTCCTGGAACCCCGGACCCGTCACGTGCTGGCCGGACTGCCCGCGCGCGGCACGGCGACGGCGGCCGAGGCGGCACGCCGCGCGCAGACCACGCAGGACGACGCGATCGCGAGACTGTACGAGCTTCGAGCACTTGGTTACGTCGAACGACACGGCGACGGCTGGAAGTTGACACGCCAGGCGATGGTCTCGGTCCGCGGTGGCCGGAGTCCCTGCTGACGCACCGTGTTCGGCCGTCCGGGGGAACCCCGACGCCCGTGGGAAATCCGGCAGTTGAGATATTCGAGTGATCACGCAGAGCGATCACCGTCCCCCCTGTAGAGCGTTCAGCGGAACGTATCTGCGCACGGTCCCCACCCACTCCTTCGCACAACGCGACGGTCCAGTCACGCTACGCTCACGAGGGCCCATGAAGACGGCCGACAACAGGCGACGACCAGACAGCAGACCGGCGGCCTCAGGCGCACCACATCACGGCAGAACGGCACAAGGCGACGAATGCCCCAGCACACCTCCGGGTCCGACCGGGCGGCGGTCCCCCCAGCCGCCCGCGACGGCGGCAGCGTGCGACCGTCCGCCCCCTCGACGCTCGACGAGCTGTGGCGGTCGTACAAGGCGACGGGGGACGAGCGGCTGCGGGAACAGCTGATCCTGCACTACTCGCCCCTGGTGAAGTACGTGGCGGGCCGGGTCAGCGTGGGACTGCCGCCCAACGTCGAACAGGCCGACTTCGTCTCCTCCGGTGTGTTCGGGCTGATCGACGCGATCGAGAAGTTCGACGTCGACCGCGAGATCAAGTTCGAGACGTACGCGATCACCCGGATCCGCGGCGCGATGATCGACGAACTGCGGGCGCTGGACTGGATTCCCCGCTCGGTGCGGCAGAAGGCGCGCAACGTGGAGCGCGCGTACGCCACGCTGGAGGCACGGCTGCGTCGCACCCCCTCGGAGAGCGAGGTGGCCGTGGAGATGGGGATCGCGGTCGAGGACCTCCACGCGGTCTTCAGCCAGTTGTCGCTGGCCAACGTGGTGGCCCTGGAGGAGTTGCTGCACGCGGGGAGCGAGGGCGGCGACCGGCTGAGCCTCATGGACACCCTGGAGGACACCGCCGCCGACAATCCCGTGGAGGTCGCCGAGGACCGGGAGCTGCGCCGGCTCCTGGCGCGGGCGATCAACACGCTGCCGGAGCGGGAGAAGACCGTCGTCACCCTGTACTACTACGAGGGCCTGACACTCGCCGAGATCGGCAACGTGCTGGGTGTGACCGAGAGCCGGGTCAGCCAGATCCACACCAAATCGGTGTTGCAGCTGCGCGCCAAGCTGGCGGGGTTCGGCCGCTGAACTGGCCTTATGGCATGCCGTCGCCCCCGGTGGCGACCCGCTCGGCGGCCGTGCGGCCGGGTGACCGTCTCCCGCACGGGGTGACGCGTCCGTAAAGTGGTGGCGTGCCAAGGATTCGAGCGGCCTCCGTGGCCGAGCACCGGTCGATGCAGCGTGCCGCCCTGCTGGACGCGGCACGCTCCCTGCTGTCCGACGGCGGAACGGAGGCGCTGACCTTCCCCGCCCTCGCCGAACGGACGGGCCTCGCCCGGTCGTCGGTCTACGAGTACTTCCGGTCGCGGGCGGCCGTCGTCGAGGAGCTGTGCGCCGTCGACTTCCCGGTCTGGGCGGCCGAGGTCGAGGCGGCGATGGAGCGCGAGACGACCCCCGAGGCCAAGGTCGAGGTGTATGTGCGCAAGCAGCTCGACCTGGTCGGGGACCGGCGGCACCGGGCGGTCGTGGCCATCTCAGCCAGTGAGCTGGACGCCGGTGCGCGGGAGAAGATCCGGGCGGCGCACGGCGGGCTGATCGCCATGATCGTCGAGGCGCTGGGGGAGATGGGGCACCAAGAGCCGAGGCTCGCGGCGATGCTGCTGCAGGGCGTCGTGGACGCGGCCGTGCGGCGGATCGAGCTGGGCGCGGCCGAGGAGCCCGGGGCGATCACCCGGGCGGCGGTCTCCATGGCGCTGCGGGGCGTGCGCGGCTGATGGCCGGCTGCTCTCCGGACCGGTCTTCGGACTGTTACCGGTCTTCGGGCTGATCTTCGGACTGTTCCTCGGGCAGCGGCACCCCCAGGACCGGCAGCAGTCTCGACGGCCCCGAGTCCAGCAACCACGGCGGGAGCAGGGACAGCGGGTCGAGGTAGAGGTCCCCGCGCAGCAGGCCCCAGTGCAGACAGGCCGTGCAGTGCGAGCCCGTCGGCTCGACCCTGCCGAGCACCTCGCCCGCCGCCACGTCGTCGCCCTCGCGTACCGAGGCCGCGACCGGCTCGTACGTGGTGCGCAGGGGCGGGTCGCCCGTCCCCGTCAGTTCGAGTGAGACGACGCCTCTCCCCGCCACCCGCCCCGCGAAGGACACCCGTCCCGCCGCCACCGCGCGCACCGGTGCCCCGCCCGCCGCGGCGAGGTCCACGCCTCGGTGACCAGGACCGTAGGCACTGGCCGGGGGCTCCCACCCCCGCAGGACCGCGGGCCGGGTGCCCACCGGCCACCAGCGGGCCACGGCCGGCACCGCCGGATCCGGACCCCGCCCGACGGCCCCCGACGGCACCGCCCGAGCCGCCCCGGCCGCCCACGCGGCAGGCACCGCCGATACCGCCGACACCGCCCACGCGGGGCCGGACGGCGCCGGGGCCAGGACGGCCGGCAGCAGCACCATCCACCTACACGCACTCACGCATCGCCTCGCTCGCATGCGAGAACCGTCCCGCACGGAGCCGGCCTCCGTGCGGCCCTGTGGACCGCTGCCCGGTTGTGGACAGCCGCGTCACCCGGTACCCCTCGGGTCCCGTACACTTCTGGTGGCGATCCGGGTCACCGGGTCGACTTCGCACGCCCCGACACGAGGCCTTCCAAGGCGCGTGTCAGCGCCCCTCGGTCCCTTGCGGCACGGCGCACAGCGGGCGTCAGGCGCGGAAGCCGTCCGGCTTGCGCGGCACAACCGAGAAAACCAAGGAGAACGGCCATGGCCGTCGTCACGATGCGGGAGCTGCTGGAAAGCGGCGTCCACTTCGGTCACCAGACCCGTCGCTGGAACCCGAAGATGAAGCGCTTCATCTTCACCGAGCGCAACGGCATCTACATCATCGACCTGCTCCAGTCGCTGTCGTACATCGACCGCGCCTACGAGTTCGTCAAGGAGACCGTCGCCCACGGCGGCACGGTCATGTTCGTCGGCACGAAGAAGCAGGCGCAGGAGGCCATCGCCGAGCAGGCCACCCGCGTCGGCATGCCCTACGTCAACCAGCGCTGGCTGGGCGGCATGCTCACCAACTTCTCGACCGTCTACAAGCGCCTGCAGCGCCTGAAGGAGCTCGAGCAGATCGACTTCGAGGACGTGGCCGCCTCCGGCCTCACCAAGAAGGAGCTGCTGGTCCTCTCCCGCGAGAAGGCCAAGCTGGAGAAGACCCTCGGCGGTATCCGCGAGATGTCCAAGGTGCCCAGCGCCGTCTGGATCGTGGACACCAAGAAGGAGCACATCGCGGTCGGCGAGGCCCGGAAGCTCAACATCCCGGTCGTCGCCATCCTCGACACCAACTGCGACCCCGACGAGGTCGACTACAAGATCCCGGGCAACGACGACGCGATCCGCTCCGTCACCCTGCTCACCCGCGTGATCGCCGACGCCGTCGCCGAGGGCCTCATCGCCCGTTCCGGCGTCAACGCCGGTGCCAAGGGTGAGAAGGCCGCCGGCGAGCCGCTCGCCGAGTGGGAGCGCGACCTGCTCGAGGGCGAGAAGAAGGCCGACGAGGCTCCGGCCGCCGACGCCGAGAAGCCGGCCGAGGCGCCCGCCACCGAGGCCGAGGCGCCCGCCGCCGACGCCGAGAAGCCGGCCGAGGCCCCCGCCACCGAGGCCGAGGCTCCCGCCGCCGACGCCGAGAAGCCGGCCGAGGCCCCCGCCGCTGAGGCCGAGGCCCCCGCCGCCGAGGCCCCTGCCGCGGACGCCGAGCAGGCCTGACCCCTCACCACCTTCGGGTGGGTTCTGGACGGCGGGGGCCCACGAAGCCCCCGCCGTCCGGCCCGTAGATCTTCAGACTTCGAGAGAGATTCCAGAATCATGGCGAACTACACCGCCGCCGACGTCAAGAAGCTTCGTGAGCTCACCGGCGCCGGCATGATGGACTGCAAGAAGGCGCTGGACGAGGCCGAGGGCAACGTCGAGAAGGCCGTCGAGGCGCTCCGTATCAAGGGCCAGAAGGGCGTCGCCAAGCGCGAGGGCCGCTCCGCCGAGAACGGTGCCGTCGTCTCGATCATCGCCGACGACAACACCTCCGGTGTCCTGGTCGAGCTGAAGTGCGAGACGGACTTCGTCGCCAAGGGTGACAAGTTCCAGGCCGCCGCCAAGACCATCGCCGAGCACGTCGCCAAGGCCGCCCCCGCGGACCTGGAGGCCCTGCTCGCCTCCGAGATCGAGGCCGGCAAGACCGTCCAGGCGTTCGTGGACGAGGCCAACGCCAACCTCGGCGAGAAGATCGTCCTGGACCGCTTCGCGCAGTTCTCCGGCGGCTTCGTGACCGCGTACATGCACCGTACGATGCCCGACCTGCCCCCGCAGATCGGTGTCCTGGTCGAGCTGGACAAGCCGAATGCCGATGTCGCCAAGGGCATCGCCCAGCACATCGCCGCCTTCGCGCCGAAGTACCTCTCCAAGGAGGACGTCCCGGCCGAGGTCGTCGAGTCCGAGCGCCGCGTCGCGGAGGAGACCACCCGCGCCGAGGGCAAGCCGGAGGCCGCCCTGCCGAAGATCGTCGAGGGTCGCCTCAACGGCTTCTTCAAGGACGCGACCCTGCTGGGCCAGCCCTACGCCCTGGACAACAAGAAGTCCGTCCAGAAGGTGCTGGACGAGGCCGGTGTCACCCTGAAGCGCTTCTCGCGCATCAAGGTCGGCATCTGAGTCCGTACCGCGACGGACGCTCGACCCCGGTAGGGTCAACAGCAGTCGTCGGCGTCGTTCGCGCAGGCCGTGGCGCACGCGCGCGTGGCGGCGGACGACAGCAGATCTGACGAGGAGGCCATTGCCGCGTATGGGATGCGAAACACGCCCCCACCGGCAGTGGCCTTCTTCGTGTGTGTGACCCACGTAAAAGAGGCGAGATGTCCATGACCACCAAGGCCGAGAAGAGCGACGACGGCAAAGTACGCGGCCGCTTCATGCTGAAGCTGTCCGGAGAGGCCTTCTCCGGCGGTGGCGGCCTGGGCGTCGACCCCGACGTGGTGCACGCCATCGCCCGCGAGATCGCGGCCGTCGTACGCGACGGCGCCGAGATCGCCATCGTCATCGGCGGCGGCAACTTCTTCCGCGGCGCCGAACTCCAGGTGCGCGGCATGGACCGCGCCCGCTCCGACTACATGGGCATGCTCGGCACCGTGATGAACTGCCTGGCCCTCCAGGACTTCCTGGAGAAGGAGGGCGTCGACTGCCGCGTGCAGACCGCCATCACCATGGGCCAGGTCGCCGAGCCGTACATCCCGCTGCGCGCCGTGCGCCACCTGGAGAAGGGCCGCGTGGTCATCTTCGGCGCCGGAATGGGCATGCCCTACTTCTCCACCGACACCACCGCCGCCCAGCGTGCCCTGGAGATCGACGCCGAGGCGCTGCTCATGGGCAAGAACGGCGTGGACGGGGTCTACGACTCCGACCCGAAGACCAACCCGGACGCCGTGAAGTTCGACGCGCTCGGCTACGGCGAGGTCATCACCCGCGACCTGAAGGTCGCCGACGCCACGGCCGTCACGCTCTGCCGCGACAACAGCCTCCCGATCGTGGTCTTCGAGCTTCTGAAGGAGGGCAATATCGCCCGTGCCGTCAAGGGTGAGAAGATCGGCACGCTCGTGGGTGACCCAGGCACCCGGGACTGACCGGAGAACACCCCTGTCCGCGGACGCCACCTGTCCGGGGGACGGACGGGACGGGGCCGGGCCGGGGGATGGACAATGTCCCGCCGGTCGGGAACCGTGCAGGAAGAACGCGACGCAGCCGGCCGCCGCCCCGACAGGGGACCGCAGCCGGGCCTACTCAAGACACGCAGGAGCAAGTGGTGATCGAAGAGACCCTCCTCGAGGCCGAGGAGAAGATGGAGAAGGCCGTCGTGGTCGCCAAGGAGGACTTCGCCGCGATTCGCACCGGCCGTGCGCACCCGGCGATGTTCAACAAGATCGTGGCCGACTACTACGGCGCGCTGACGCCGATCAACCAGCTGGCCTCGTTCTCCGTGCCCGAGCCGCGCATGGCCGTGGTGACGCCCTTCGACAAGAGCGCCCTGCGCAACATCGAACAGGCGATCCGCGACTCCGACCTGGGCGTCAACCCGAGCAACGACGGCAACATCATCCGAGTGGTGTTCCCCGAGCTGACCGAGGAGCGCCGCCGCGACTACATCAAGGTCGCCAAGGCCAAGGGCGAGGACGCCAAGGTGTCCATCCGTTCTGTGCGGCGCAAGGCCAAGGACGCCATCGACAAGCTGATCAAGGACGGCGAGGTCGGCGAGGACGAGGGCCGTCGTGCGGAGAGCGAGCTCGAGCAGACCACCTCGAAGTACGTCGCCCAGGTGGACGAGCTCCTGAAGCACAAGGAAGCGGAGCTGCTCGAGGTCTGATGAACGACTCTTCCTGGGGAGCGCCGCCACAAGCCGGGTACTGGGGGCCGTCCGACGGGGGACCTGTCCAGGGCGCTGCCCCGGCGGGTCCCGCATACGATGCGCAGTACGCGCAGCAGACTCGCCCCATGCCCATAGTGCCCGACGTACCCGAACACGGCGGTGACCAGGACGACGACCGGGGGGCCGCTCGGGTGAGCGGTCCCCTGTTCCAGAACCCGCCGGCGCAGCCGTATGCGGCGGTGCCGCAGAATCCGGAGCCCATGCCCGACGCCCCGCAGCCGGCGCAGTCCCAGCCGCCGCCGAAGAAGACGGCGGGGCGCGACCTGGGTGCGGCGATAGGGGTCGGCGTCGGGCTCGGCGCGGTCATCGTCGCGTCGCTGTTCGTCGTCAAGGCCGTCTTCGTCGGCGTGGTCGCTGTCGCGGTCGTCGTGGGTCTGTGGGAGCTGACCAAGCGGCTGGAGGAGCGCAAGGCGGTCAAGGCGCCGCTCGTGCCGCTGGCGATCGGCGGCGCGGCGATGGTGGTCGCCGGGTACGCGCGGGGTGCCGAGGGCGCGTGGGTCGCCATGGCGCTCACGGCGCTGGCGGTGCTCGTGTGGCGGATGACCGAGCCGCCGGAGGGCTACCTCAGGGACGTCACGGCAGGCCTGTTCGTGGCGTTCTACGTGCCCTTCCTGGCCACGTTCGTCACGATGATGCTGATGGCGGACGACGGCGCCCAGCGCGTGCTGATCTTCCTGGTGCTCACGGTCGTCAGCGACACCGGTGCCTATGCCGTCGGCTGGCGCTTCGGCAGGACCAAGCTCGCCCCGCGCATCAGCCCCGGCAAGACCCGCGAGGGGCTGCTGGGAGCGGTGGCCTTCGCGATGGCGGCGGGCGCGCTGTGCATGCAGTTCATGATCGAAGACGGCGCCTGGTGGCAGGGCCTGCTGCTCGGCCTCGCGGTCGCCGTCAGCGCCACGCTGGGCGACCTGGGCGAGTCCATGATCAAGCGGGACCTCGGCATCAAGGACATGGGCACCCTCCTGCCGGGCCACGGCGGCATCATGGACCGCCTGGACTCCCTCCTGCCGACGGCACCGGTGGTGTGGCTCCTGTTGGTGATCTTCGTCGGCTCCGGCTGACCGCGGCGGGTGTGGGGCCGGCCCAGGAACCATGGAGGGTCGTCCCCGCGCTCCCTCGGCACGCCCTCCGATGGCGGCCCGGCCCGCCCGGAGGTCTGCTGGGAGGATGGGATCGACGACCGCCGAGCCGGGGCGGGGGAGCGTGCGGCACGCCGGTGTCTTCGTCGCCGTATCGATCGCACTCTTCTGCATCCAGCTCGACTTCTTCGCGCTGAACCTCGCCATCCCCGGCATCGCGGCCGACTTCGACGTCACCGTCTCCGCGGCCCAGTGGACACTGTCCGCGTACATGCTCGCCATCGGCTGCCTGTTCATCGTCGGAGGCCGGCTGGGCGACCTCCTGGGCCGTCGCCCGGTCCTGCTCGCCGGTGTGGCCCTGTTCGCGGCCGCGTCCGTGGGCTGCGCCCTCAGCCCCTCCCTGGGGATCCTCGTCGCCGCACGGGTCGTCCAGGGTGTCGGGGCGGCGCTCGTCTTCCCGGTCTCGGTGTCCGTGATCACCAACGCCTTTCCCGACGCCACCCGGGCCCGCGCGCTCGGTGCGGTGTTCGCCATCGCCAACGTGGGGACCGCCGTCGGGCCGTTCGCCGGCGGCGGCTTCACCGACGGTCCCGGCTGGCGGTGGATCTTCTGGCTGCTGGCTCCCCTGAGCGCCTTCGCCCTGCTGCTGGGCCTGCGGTACGTCCCCGACTCCCGGGACGAAGCCGCTCCCCGGCAGATCGACCTGCCCGGCTGTCTGGCCGTCGTCGCCGGTCTGGCCGCCCTGACGCTCGCCGTCGAGCGCGGCAGCGCCTGGGGCTGGGACCACGCGCGCACGCTCACGCTGTTCGCGGTCGCCGTCGTCTGCGGTGCCCTCTTCGTGCGGCGCGAGCGCACCTGCCGGCACCCGCTCGTCGACTTCGGGCTCTTCCGCAACGTCCCCTTCGACCTGGTCACGGTCATGGGGGCGGTCAGCAACATGGGCTACGCCGTCACGGTCTTCCTCGCCACCCTGCAGCTCCAGCAGGTGCGCGGCCTGTCCGCCCTGCTCGCCGGGACCGTCTTCCTCGCGCCCGCCCTCATGGTTGCCTGTACCGGGCCGCTCGGCGCCTGGCTCTCGACGCGGATCCGGCCCACCAGCGTGATGGCGCTCGCGGGGGCCGTGGCCGGCTCCGGCATGATCGGGCTCAGCCTGGTCTGGGCCTGGTGGCTCTACATCCCCGTCTTCACCTGGTGTGCCCTGGGCCTGGGACTCGGCTGGACCTTCGCCAGCGTCGCCACCCAGCAGGTCATCCCGCCCGCCCGGGCCGGCGAGGCCTCCGGGGTCGTCCTCACCGCACTGGTCGTCCTCGGCGCCATCGCGCTCGCCGCCGTGGCGTCCGCGATCACGGCACTCACCCCCGAGACCGGACCCGAACAGGCCTACGACACCATCCTGCGCACCGGCGGCGGCATCATCCTCGGCGCCTCCGCCCTGGCGACGGTGATCAGCCGCCGCCTCGTCGCGCGGGGCCTGGTACCGCCGCCCCGGCGGAACCGACGCGCGCAGCCGAACGCCTGTGCGGGGTGCCGGTGATCCATTAAGGTGCCGCCATGGCGCAGGCGAGGCGGGGCGACGACGGCAGGTATCACGGCGATCTGCCCTGCGCGTGGTGCAAGGCGCTCCTCGACCAGAAGGGCCGGCGCAGGCCCCGACGCTACTGCGGCCCGTGGCACCGCACGAAGAAGTACACAACCGCTGTCATCGTCCTGGTCGCAGGCCTGTTCTGAGCCGCCCTGGGCACCCGCGACGATCTGCGACACTGGTACGGCCATGCCTAAGCCCGGAGAACTCACATTCGTCGCCCCCCGCGGAGCCAAGAAGCCGCCGCGGCACCTTGCCGATCTCACGCCCGCCGAGCGTAAAGAGGCCGTCGTCGCCGCCGGCGAGAAGCCCTTTCGTGCGAAGCAGCTCTCGCAGCACTACTTCGCGCGGTACGCCCACGACCCCGAGCAGTGGACCGACATCCCCGCCGGTTCGCGGGAGGGGCTTCGGGAGGCGCTGCTGCCCGAGCTGATGACGGTCGTCCGGCATCTGTCGACCGACCAGGGCACCACCCGCAAGACGCTCTGGAAGCTGTTCGACGGGACGCTCGTCGAGTCGGTGCTCATGCGTTACCCGGACCGGGTGACCATGTGCATCAGCTCCCAGGCCGGCTGCGGCATGAACTGCCCGTTCTGCGCCACGGGGCAGGCCGGCCTGGACCGGAACCTGTCGACGGCCGAGATCGTGCACCAGATCGTGGACGGGATGCGGGCGCTCAGGGACGGCGAGGTCCCGGGAGGTCCGGCCCGGCTCAGCAACATCGTGTTCATGGGCATGGGCGAGCCCCTTGCCAACTACAACCGGGTCGTCGGCTCCATCCGCCGGCTCACCGACCCGGAGCCGGACGGGCTGGGCCTCTCCCAGCGCGGCATCACCGTCTCCACGGTCGGTCTCGTCCCCGCGATCAACCGTTTCGCCGACGAGGGCTTCAAGTGCCGCCTCGCCATCTCGCTGCACGCGCCGGACGACGAGCTGCGCGACACCCTCGTGCCCGTCAACACCCGGTGGCAGGTCCGGGAGGTGCTGGACGCCGGGTTCGAGTACGCGGAGCGGTCCGGGCGCCGGCTGTCCATCGAGTACGCGCTGATCCGGGACATCAACGACCAGGCCTGGCGAGGTGACCGCCTCGGGCGGATGCTCAAGGGCAGGCCGGTACACGTCAACCTCATCCCGCTCAACCCCACGCCCGGCTCGAAGTGGACCGCGTCGCGGCCCGAGGACGAGAAGGCGTTCGTGGAGGCGATCGGGGCACACGGTGTGCCGGTGACGATCCGGGACACCCGTGGCCAGGAGATCGACGGGGCGTGTGGTCAGCTCGCCGCGAGCGAGCGGTAACCTGACCGACGTCAGTACATCGTCATAGCATCACATCTTCATATTCCGACAGGGGAGCGCCACAGCGCTGAGAGTGCGGCACCGGCCGCAGACCCTCCGAACCTGGCCCAGGTCATTCTGGGTAGGGAGATCGGTCATCACTCGAGCTGTTGCGCCCTGCCCGGGACCCTTCAGGGGCCGCGGGCGGGGCCGCGTCTTCTCCTGGTCACCCAGGAGGAATCAGTGAGCATCACCAAGAAGGCCACCGTCCTGGCCGTCGGCCTCGGCATGGTCGGCGGCCTGGCCGCCTGCGGATCGTCGTCCGACGACACCGGAGGCGGCTCCGGCGACTCCAAGACCGTGACCCTGGTCAGCCACGACTCGTGGGCGGCGTCCAAGGACGTCATCGCCGCCTTCGAGGAGAAGTCCGGCTACAAGGTCAGGGTGCTGGAGGACGGCGACGCCGGTCAGGCCGTCAACAAGGCCATCCTCACCAAGGACAACCCGCAGGGCGACGTCTTCTTCGGCGTCGACAACACCCTGCTCTCCCGCGCCCTCGACAACGGCCTGTTCCAGCCGTACGAGGCGAAGGGCTCCGATCTGATCCTGCCCGAGTACCGGGCCGACCAGGACAAGCACCGGGTCACGCCGGTCGACACCGGTGACATCTGCGTCAACTACGACAAGGCGTACTTCAGCAAGCACGGGCTGACCCCGCCGGACTCCTTCGGCGACCTGGTCAAGCCGGAGTACAAGGACCTGCTCGTCACCGAGAACGCGGGCAGTTCCTCGCCCGGCCTCGGCTTCCTGCTCGGCACCGCGGCCAAGTACGGGGACGACGGCTGGCAGGACTACTGGAAGAAGCTCAAGGCGAACGGTGTCAAGGTCGTCGACAGCTGGGAGCAGGCCTACAACGAGGAGTTCTCCGGCTCGGCCGGGGGCAAGAAGGCCAAGGGCGACCGTCCGCTCGTCGTCTCCTACGCCTCCTCCCCGCCCGCCGAGGTGATCTACGCCGACCCGCAGCCGGCCACCGCGCCGACGGGCGTCGCCGACGGCACCTGCTTCCGCCAGGTCGAGTACGCCGGGCTGCTGAGCAACGCCAAGAACACCGAGGGCGGCAAGGCACTCCTCGACTTCCTGATCGGCAAGCAGTTCCAGGAGGACCTGCCGCTGAACATGTTCGTCTATCCGGTGCGGGAGGGCGCGCAGATCCCCGAGGCGTTCGCGAAGTACGGGCCGCAGGCCAAGGACCCGCAGACCATGGACCCGGCGGAGATCGCCGACAATCGCGACCAGTGGGTCAAGTCGTGGACCTCGCTCGTACTGAAGTAGGCAAGGGAGTGGGCAGGACCCGGACCCTGCGCGGGAGCGCGGCGCGGCTCGCCCTGATGGCCGTGCCCGTCGCGTTCTTCGCGGTGTTCTTCGCCTACCCCGTCGCCGCGATCGTCGCGCGCGGCCTGGAGGTCGACGGGGCCTGGCAGTTCGGCCGGGTCGGGGACGTGCTTGCCCAGTCCGACGTGCGGCACGTGCTGTGGTTCACGACCTGGCAGGCGCTGGCGTCCACCGCGCTCACCCTGCTGATCGCACTGCCCGGCGCGTACGTCTTCGCCCGCTTCGAGTTCCCCGGCAAGCAGGTGCTGCGGGCGGTGGTGACCGTGCCGTTCGTGCTGCCGACGGTCGTCGTGGGGACGGCGTTCCTGGCCCTGGTGGGGCGCGGCGGGCTGCTCGACGAGCTGTGGGGCGTACGGCTGGACACCACCGTGTGGGCGATCCTGCTCGCGCACGTCTTCTTCAACTACGCCGTCGTCGTACGCACCGTGGGCGGCTTGTGGTCGCAGCTCGACCCGCGGCAGGAGGAGGCCGCGCGGATGCTCGGCGCCTCGCGTCTCACCGCCTGGCGGCAGGTGACGCTGCCCGCCCTCGCACCCGCGGTGGCGGCAGCCGCGCTGATGGTGTTCCTGTTCACCTTCACCTCCTTCGGCGTCGTGCAGATCCTCGGCGGGCCCGCCTTCTCCACCCTGGAGGTGGAGATCTACCGGCAGACCTCGCAGGTCTTCGACCTGTCCACGGCCGCCGTGCTGACCCTCATCCAGTTCGTGGCGGTCGCCGCGGTCCTCGCCGTGCACGCCTGGACGGTACGGCGGCGCGAGAGCGCCCTGCGGCTGGTGGACGCGGCCACGACCGCGCGCCGGCCCCGGGGCACGGGCCAGTGGGCGCTGCTGGCGGGCGTCCTGGGCACCGTCGCCCTGCTGCTGGTGCTGCCGCTCGCCGTGCTGGTCCAGCGGTCGCTCGGCGCACCCGGCTTCGGCTACTACCGGGCGCTGACCGACGCGGACGGCGGCACCTTCCTGGTCCCGCCGATCGAGGCGATCGGCAACTCCCTGCAGTACGCCGTCGCCGCCACCGCCATCGCCGTGGTGATCGGCGGGCTCGCGGCCGCCGCGCTCACCCGACGCGACGCGGGCCGCTTCGTGCGGGGCTTCGACGCGCTGCTGATGCTGCCGCTCGGGGTGTCCGCCGTGACGGTCGGTTTCGGGTTCCTGATCGCGCTGGACGAACCGCCGCTGGACCTGCGCTCCTCCTGGATCCTGGTGCCGCTCGCCCAGGCGCTGGTCGGCGTCCCCTTCGTCGTACGGACCATGCTGCCCGTGCTGCGGGCGGTGGACGCACGGCTGCGGGAGGCAGCGGCGGTGCTCGGGGCGTCGCCGTGGCGGGTGTGGCGGGAGGTGGACCTGCCGATGGTGCGGCGGGCGCTGCTGGTCGCGGCCGGGTTCGCCTTCGCGGTGTCCCTCGGGGAGTTCGGCGCGACCGTGTTCATCGCGCGGCCCGACAACCCGACGCTGCCGGTCGCCGTGGCGCGGCTGCTGGGCAGGCCCGGGGACATGAACTACGGCCAGGCCATGGCCCTTTCGACGATTCTGATGCTGGTGTGCGCGGTGGCGCTGGTGGTGCTGGAGCGGCTGCGCACCGACCGGAGCGGGGAGTTCTAGAGATGCGACTGGTTTTGCGGGTGATCCAGGGATGCTGCTGAGCCTTGAGGGCGCGACCGTCCGCTTCGGTGGGCGGGCCGTGCTGGACGCCGTCGATCTGGAGGTCGCCGAGCACGAGGTGGTGTGCGTGCTCGGGCCCAGCGGCAGCGGCAAGTCGACGTTGCTGCGGACGGTGGCCGGGCTCCAGCCGCTGGACGCCGGGCGGGTGACGCTCGACGGGCGGGACCAGTCCGGGGTGCCCGCGCACCGGCGTGAGGTGGGGCTGATGTTCCAGGACCACCAGCTGTTCCCGCAGCGGGACGTGGCCGGAAACATCGCCTTCGGGCCCCGGATGCGCGGTGCGTCCCGTACCGAACAGCGGGACCGGGTGGGGGAGTTGCTGGAGCTGGTCGGGCTGCCGGGCGCGGGACGCCGGTCCGTCGCCGCGCTCTCCGGCGGCGAGCAGCAGCGGGTGGCCCTCGCCCGGGCGCTCGCGCCCCGGCCCCGGCTGCTGATGCTGGACGAGCCGCTCGGTCAGCTCGACCGCTCGCTGCGGGAGCGCCTCGTGGTCGAACTGCGGGAGCTGTTCGGCCGGTTGGGCACCACGGTGCTCGCCGTGACCCACGACCAGGGCGAGGCGTTCGCGCTGGCCGACCGGGTCGTGGTGATGCGGGACGGGCGGATCGCCCAGTCGGGGACGCCACTTGAGGTGTGGCAGCGGCCGGCCGACGCCTTCGTGGCGCGCTTCCTCGGCTTCGACAACGTGGTCGGGGTGACCGTCGCCGGGCAGGTCGCGGACACCCCGTGGGGCAAGGTCCCGGTCCCCGAGGACGCCCTCCAGGGGACGCGGACGGTGCTCGTGCGGCCGGCCGGGGTCCGGATCGTCGCCGCCGAGGCGGGCCTGCGCTGCACGGTCGCTGCCCGCACCTTCCGGGGCACCCATGTCGCCGTGCGCCTCCAGCCGGAGGACGGGCCGCGCCTGGAGGCGGCGTGTGCGCTGCGGGCGGCGCCGGAGGTGGGGGACGCGGTCGGGGTGGAGTTCGACGCGGCGGAGGTCGTCGTGCTCGGCTGAGCGCCGACCATGGCGGTCGGCGTCGGTCGGACATGACGGTGGCCCGCCCCCCCGCCCGGCGCGGGCCCCCGCCCCGGGCCCGGGTGGGGGGGGGGGCCGCGGCGGGGGGTCGGGCGGCGCGGGCGCGCGCCGGGGAGAACGAGCGCCCCCCCCCC